>CBFGVH010000010.1:0-44114 GCA_965652415.1 uncultured Gammaproteobacteria bacterium
GTAGCTTCCGTAGCTTCCGTAGCCTCCGTAGCCTCCGTAGCCTCCGTAGCCTCCGCAGCCTCGGAGGTCCCGGTAGATTCGGTGGTCCACGTAGATTCCGAAAGCTCGGCAGATTCCGGAGCCATCGCGGTTTCGGGGGTTTCGGCAACTTCGGCTCCTCCGCCGCCTTCGGGAGCGCTGACCGGGGCGATCTCGGTCGTCTCGGCAACTCCTGGATCTTCCGTGACTTCGTCGGCCCCGGCCACTTCGGCATCCCCGGCGACATCGCTCGCCTCGGGAGCCCCGGACTCGACGGTTTCGCCAGCCTCCGGGGCCTCGACGGTTTCGGGGGTGTCGCCGGCCTGGGCGATGTCGCGCGCCTCGGGGAGGGTGGGCTCGGCGATCTCGACGGCCTGGCGAGCCTCGATGACTTCAGTGGTTTCGCCGGCCTCGGCGATCTCGCCGGTTTCAGGAGCGCCAACCTCGGCGGTGCCGGTGACTTCCGGGACCTCGCCACCATCGACGGTTTCGACAGGCTCGTTGGTTTCGGGAGCGCCGACCTCCGCGGCCTCGGCGGATTCCGGAGCTTCGGCTGGTCCGGTACTCCCGGTGATCTCGCCCGCCTCGGCGGAGTCGGGAACATCGCCTGCCCCGGAGTTGCCGACCGGCTCGGTGTCGGTCATGGCGAGCACCTCGCCGGCGTCGTCGGCTGCCGATACCGCGACATCGGTGGCGACATCGGTGGCGACATCTTCGTCGACTTCGTCGGTCGATTGCACTGGCGCCGCATCCTCCTGCGGCGCCGACGTGACCTCGCCGGAGGCGGGATCCGGTTGCGCCGGCTCTGTACTGGCGACGATCTCGTCAGCGGCAGATGCCTCGGCGGGCGCCGCATCGGCGTCGCCCTCGACGGCGGGGACCACCTCCTGGGGTTGGGTGCTGGCGGCGATGATCTCGGGCCGTTGCGGCGGAGGTTCGGGAGAAACCGTGGGCGCCTGCTGCTGGACAATGCCGGCAGCGACTTCAGTCGCACTCGACGCGTCGGATCCGTCTTCACCCGCCGGCGGCATCGCGTCGGCAAGCTCGCCGCCGTCGGCTGCCGATGCCGGCTCCGGCCCGGCGACGACGCCTTCAGCCTGGACGCTCCACTGGAGCGCGACGGCATCGGCGTCGTCGTCGACGGCGAGCATGCCGTCGATGGGCAGCCATGCGGCAAGGCTCTCCGGCGCGCGTATCCGGACCCAGGACCCGGACTCGGACACCACCGGCACCTCGGCGCCTTCAGGATAGACGCCGATCGGCTGCGACTCGGCGGAGGTCGAGGGCAGCGGCCGGGCGCGTACCCCGCGTCCGGTTATACGGCCGACGCCGTCGTCGATGTCGATGAAGCGGCTGAAGATCCACAACGGCAACCCGCCCGGCACTTCCACGCGCGCCCACTCGCCGCGGCGTTGCACCACGCGTGCCAGCGTGCCTTCGGCGAGCACCTCGATGCGGGCGGAGTCGACGCTGTCGAGGGCGTGAACGGGCGTTCCGCCCTCGCCGACCCTGAGGTAGTCGCCCTCGGCGACCTCGTCGACGGCGACGACCTCCGCCGGCGCATCGACGGTCCCTGCCGGCTCGTCGTCGACGAGGGGATTCGCCGATGAGACGTCCGGCGCCGACGCGAGGTCGGCCGGTTCCTCTGCCCCGGATTCGACTTGCGTCGCGCCATCGGACGGCGCGATATCAGCGCCGGTGCCGGGATCGTTGTCGATCTCGCCGCCGGCGAGCGTGGCCGCCTGCCCCACCGGCTCGTCCGCGGCGGCAATCGGTTCCGGCGGTGCAGTCTTGCCCTCCTCGCCCTCCTCGTCGATACGGCCCACGGAAGGCAGCACCACGGTCGGACGACTGGCGATTCCTGCTTCGAGGGCAGGCGACTGCGCGGCTTCGCGCCACGCCCGGGCGACCTGTTCGCCGCCGTCGTCGATCTCGACGATGTCGACGGCCTCCACCCAGCCGCTGATCGCTTCCGGCGCCTGCACCCGCACCCACTCGTCGCGGCGCTCGAGCAGTCCCACGCGATCGCCCTCGCTGAACATCCCGAGCGGCCGCGTCCCCGGATCGTTGCCCGGTTCGGGCCGCGCCGCGACGCCGACGCCGTCGACGCGATGACCGTCGCCGTCCTCGACGATCCGCGCGGCCGCGACCCAGACCGGCAGGCCGCCCGGCACCTGCACCCGGAACCAGCCTCCCTGGCGCTCCACAAGGCGCACGAGCGAGCCCGGTTCCAGCCGGGTGACGATCGGTGAGAAGCGGTTGTACGATCCGTAGACCCAGATCGCCCGCGAGGCGACGCGCCCGTACTCTGCCAACTCGGCGCCGCCGGACCCGTTCTCCGCGCCGGCACCGGATGCGCCGACCCGGTCGAGGAATTCCCTCGCCAGGCGGTGACCATTGCCGGCGGCGTCGCCGAGATAACGGAGCGCGAGGGCCGCGTCCTGGGCGATATCGATGCCATAGAAGTACGCCCGACCCAGGTGGTACTGGGCATCGGCGTTGCCGTTCTCGGCGGCGACCCGCCACCACGTCAATGCCGCCTCCTTGTCCGGGTTCATGCCGATGCCGTGAAACGAGGCGCTGCCGAGCTCGTACTGGGCAGTCGCATGTCCTTGCTCGGCGGCGCGCGTGTACCAGTAGACGGCCTCGGCCGCGTCGGCCACCGTGCCGGTGCCGTCGGCGAACATGCTCCCCAGCCGGTATTGCGCTTCGGGATTGCCCTCGTAGGCTTCCAGGAGCCAGATCTCCAGCGCCCGCGCGTGGTCGCCGGCCTCGTGGGCCGCAAGAGCCGTCGCCATCGCCTCGTCGGCGCCCGCGGCGGGCGCCGGCGCCCAGGCGGCGGCCGACACGACCACGGCAAGCGCGAGGGACCGGCATCGATGGCGCAAGAAGAATTTCAGATGCATAACGACCAGGACTGGCATTGTCGTTGAACTGCGCCGCCGCCGGCACGGACCCGTGCACGGTGCCGTCGTGCGGGCGTTGGATTATAGCCGGGCGCCGTCATCGATGCAGGCGGTCGCGGCTCAGCGGCGACGCGTCGCGTCGTCGACGTAGCGGCGTATCGAATCCAGCGAGCGTTCGTACACGTGGGCCATGAGCCCGGCCGGGTATTGCCAGGCGACGCCGACCGGGCACGCGCGCCGGGCCAGGCAATCGGAAGCGCACGGGGAGTCGCCGGCCAGGCGATAGCCGATGCAGGCGTCGAGATCGAAGCGGCCGGGCGGTCCGGGAGCATCTGCGGGGCAGGCGGCGAGGCAATCGCGGGAGACGCAGTCGGCGCAGACGTCGGTCGACACCCCCCGCACGCTGGCGGCAAGCTCGACGGTGGTCACCGCCACCGCGCGAAACGCGAACCAGGTCCCGAACGACGGATCGATGCTCATGCCCAGGTACGAGGGCATTCCGAAGCCGCAGGCGGCGCCGAGCGCTTGCAGGGAGAAGTTGCACGGACCCGGATAGAGCAACACGCTGTCGCCGCCGAGGGCGGCCAGCTCGGAGCCGACCCGCGCGGCGCTGTACGTGTCGATCGGGTCGGGCTCGGCGCGCTCGGCGGGGCTCATCAGGTTCCAGAAGCGGCCCCCGTCGTTGCCCACGACCACGACACGGGCCGTACGCTCACCCGGCTCCAGGCCGGCGGCGCGCGCGGCTGCGAGAATCACGTCGGCGAGTTCCGCGTCGAGATCGGCGACCGGCACCACGGCCAGCCGCCTCAGCCCGGCGGCAGCGAGGCGCTCGCCAAGCCGCTCGAGGCGGGCGGCGGCGGAGTCCATGGCGGCAGGTCGGTCGATCATGACCCGGCACTGTAGCAGACACGGACGCGACAGCAAGGCGCGGGCCCCGGCATCGGCCCCGCACGATGCCGCCGAGACTCGCACGCGGCCTCTGATATATAGTGTCGCGCCTATGCCGGAACCGAAGCGAGTCATCATCCAGGGCCACCGCGGCGCGCGCGGGGTCCTGCCCGAGAACACCCTCGCCGGTTTCATACACGCATTCGACGCCGGCGCGGACGTGGTCGAAGTCGACATCAACGCGAGCGCCGACGACGCGCTCATCGTGGTCCACGACGAGACGACCAATCCCGACCTCGTGCGCGGCGCCGACGGCACCTGGGTCGAGAGCCGAGTCCCCTACCGCTCGCTAAGCCTCGCCGAGATCCGCCGTCTTGACGTCGGACGCATCCGGCCGGGCAGCCGCTACGCCGAACGCTTCCCCGACCAGCAGCCGATCGACGGCAGCCGGATTCCCGTCTTCGCCGAACTCGCCGAGGTGGTCCTGGCGCGCGCCGGCGCCGGCATCAATGTCGAGATCAAGTGCGACCCCGCCGACCAGGAAGATCCCGGCAGCGCCCGCCGCCTCGCCGAACTCGTGGTCGGCGAGATCGACCGCCTCGGGCTTCGCCGCCGGGTGAGCGTGCAGTCCTTCAACTGGAGCGTGGTGGCCGCGGTGCGCGCGCTGGACCCGGATCTGGTCACGGGGTGCCTGAGCAGCGAACAGCCGGACTTCGACACCATCGAGCGCGGCAGCGGCCGGCCGTCGCGCTTCACCCACGGCCTTCAGCCGTTGGATTTCGGCGGATCGCTGCCTGCCATGGTCAAGGCAATGGGAGTAGACTATTGGGCCAGCGACCATCGCGACCTCGACAAGACGCGGATCGCCGAGGCCCACGGGCTGGGCCTTGCGGTGTATGCATGGACGGTCAACGATCCCGGGGACATGCGACGGCTGATAAGCCTGGGCGCAGACAGTATCATTACCGATTATCCGGCCGTCCTCGTCGACGTCGCCGGTGCCGATCGGTCGAACAACAAACCATGAACCGCGCATCACCCAGCCCGTGAAACCGTTACTCGACGTCAAGGACCTGGCCATCGAATTCCTGGTTCACGGCGGCAGCATCGAGGCCGTGCGCGGCGTGTCGTTCGACATCATGCCCGGCAGCACGATGGCGCTGGTGGGCGAGTCCGGCTCGGGCAAGTCGGTCACCGCCCAGGCGATCCTCGGCATCCTGCCGAAGATCGCGCGAATCTCCCGCGGCAGCATCGTGCTCAATACCCCGGAACACGACGACGTCGACATCGCCCGGCTCGATCCGGCTAGCGCCGCCATGCGGGCCATACGCGGCGGCGTGATCTCGATGATATTCCAGGAACCGATGGTGTCGCTGTCACCCCTGCACACTGTCGGCGACCAGGTCAGCGAGGCGCTGTTCCTGCACCGCGACGCCAGCCGCGCGGAGGGCATGCGCCTGACCCGCGAGATGCTGGCCCTGGTCGGCTTTCCCGACCCCGAGCGCGCGCTGAAGACCTACCCGTTCGAGCTGTCGGGGGGACTGCGCCAGCGGGCGATGATCGCCCTCGCCCTGATCTGCCGGCCGGCCCTTCTGATCGCCGATGAGCCCACCACCGCGCTTGACGTGACCATCCAGGCGCAGATCCTGCATCTCATCCGCGAACTGCAGGGCGAACTGGGCATGGCGGTGCTGCTCATCACTCACGATCTCGGCGTGGTGGCCAACGTCGCCCGCGAGGTGGTGGTGATGTACCACGGCGAGATCATGGAGAAGGGCTCTGCCGAGGACATTTTCGAGAGCCCGGGTCATCCCTACCTGAAGGCCTTGTTCAGGGCCGTGCCGCATTTCAACATGACCCGCGGCGAACGGCTCACCCCGGTGCGGGAGATAGAACTCGAGATGGGCGAGCATTTCAAGCCCGACCCGCGCGAGGCGGCCCGCAGCGAGACCCGCCACCTCGAACTCACCGGCATCGTCAAGTCGTTCGCCATTCGCAGCGAAGGCTGGTTCGGGAGCAATGCGCAGAGCATTCGCGCGGTCGACGACGTCTCGCTCACCGTGCTCAAGGGCGAATGCATGGGCCTGGTCGGCGAGAGCGGGTGCGGCAAGACGACGCTCGCCAAGATCGCCATGCGGGCGCTGACGCCGGACTCCGGCACCGTGAAGTTTTTCGACCGAGACGACGAGATCGACATCCTTTCCCTGGACGACAAGGCACTGTTCGATTTTCGCCGCCGCATGCAGATCATCTTCCAGGACCCGTTCAGCTCGCTCAATCCGCGCATGACGGTGTACGACATCATTCGCGAGCCCCTGATCATCCACGAGATCGGCGACGAGGCCTACCAGGCGGAACTGGTCAAGGAACTGATGCGCCTGGTGGGCCTCGACCCGCGCTTTCTCAGCCGCTACCCGCACAGCTTCTCGGGCGGCCAGCGCCAGCGCATCGGCATCGCGCGGGCACTGGCGCTTCGACCGGACGTGATCATCTGCGACGAACCGGTATCGGCGCTCGACGTCTCCATCCAGGCACAGATTCTCAACCTGCTCAAGGACCTGCAGGCCGAGCTTCAGCTCACCTACCTGTTCGTCTCCCACAACCTTGCCGTGGTGGATTACGTCTCCGAGCGCATCTCCGTGATGTGCAAGGGCAAGCTGGTCGAGGTGGCACCGCGCGAGCAGCTGTTCGCCAATCCCGTCCATCCTTACACCCGGGCGCTGTTGTCGGCGGTGCCTTTCCCCGAACTCAATCGCAAGCTCGACTTCGAGTTCGTGCAGCGCACCCGCGCCTCCGACCCGGATGCCTGGCCGGCACCATTCGCCGCCGATCCGCAAAATGGCAGCGCCATGATCGACCTTGGAAACCAACACTACGTCCGTGCCATGCCGGACACCAGACCGGGGGAGCTTCTGTAAATGAGATTGCCCGTAAAGTACGCCGTCATGCTTTGCCTCGTGTGCGCCGCCACCGCGCGGGGAGCCGAGGAAGTGCCCTTCCTCGCCGACCGGGTCGCGGCCGGCGAGCTGCCTGCCGTCGCCGAGCGCCTGCCCGCGGCCCCGCGCGTCGTCGACGTCGCCGGTTCGGGCGGCGAGCCGGGACGCTACGGAGGCGTCCTGCGCATGCTCATGGGCAACAGCCAGGACATCCGCATGGTGAACGTCTACGGCTATGCCCGACTCGTAGGCTACGACCGCAACTTCGAACTTCAGCCGGACATCCTCGAGTCCATCGAGGTCGAACGCGACCGGGTCTTCACCCTGCGCCTGCGCGAGGGTCACAAGTGGTCCGACGGCGCGCCGTTCACCAGCGAGGACTTCCGCTATTTCTGGGAAGACGTGGCCCTGAACGAGGAGCTGTCGCCGTTCGGCCCGCCCAAGGAGCTGCTGCCGGAGGACGAGGCTCCCACGGTGACGTTTCCCGACGCGCTCACGGTGCGCTACGAGTGGTCGCGGCCCAATCCCTACTTCCTGCCGGCGCTGGCCGGGGCGCGGCCGATGTACATCTACCAGCCGGCCCACTACATGAAGCAGTTCCACGGCAAGTACGCCGATCCGGACAAGCTCGCCGCGATGGTACGCGACGCCGCGGTGCGCAACTGGGCCAGCCTGCACGTGCGCATGGCCCGCCAGTACCGCTCCACCAACATCGACCTGCCCGTGCTCCAGCCCTGGCTCAATACCACCGAGTCGCCGTCTGAGCGTTTCGTGTTCGTGCGCAACCCCTTCTTCCACCGCGTCGACGAGGCCGGCCGGCAGCTGCCCTATATCGACGAAGTGGTGGTGAACGTGGCCAGCCAGAGCCTGATTCCCGCCAAGACCGGTGCCGGCGAGGCCGACCTGCAGGCTCGTTACCTCCGACTCGACAACTACACCTTCCTCAAGGAAGGCGAGGAGCGCAACGGTTACAACGTGCACCTGTGGCAGAAGGGCACGGGCTCGCAGATCGCGCTGTATCCCAATCTCAACAGCAGCGACGACACGTGGCGCGCGCTGGCCCGCGACGTGCGCTTCCGGCGCGCCCTGTCGCTCGGCATCAACCGCGCCGAGATCAACAGCGTGGTGTACTTCGGGCTCGCCCAGGAAAGCGCCAACACCGTGCTGCCGGCCTCGCCGCTGTTCGAGCCCGAGTTGCAGACCGCGTGGGCGGTTTATGATCCCGACCGCGCCAACGACCTTCTCGACGAGATCGGACTGGCCGAGCGCAACGCCGAGGGCGTGCGCCTGATGAGTGACGGCCGGCCCCTCGAGGTCGTGGTGCATACGGCGGGTGAAAGCACCGAGCAGACCGACGTTTTGGAACTCATCCGCGACAACTGGATGAAGATCGGGGTCAAGATCTTCCCGCGCCCGTCCCAGCGCGAAGTGTTCCGCGACCGGGTCTTCGCAGGCGAGGCGATGATGTCGGTGTGGTCCGGCGTCGATAACGGCATCCCCAACGCCTCCACCAGCCCCAACGAGTTCGTCCCGGTCGCGCAGGACCAGCTGCAGTGGCCCAGGTGGGGTCAGTACTTCGAGACCCGCGGCGGCGCCGGCGAGTCGCCGGACATCGAAAGCGCCAGGCGTTTGCTCGAACTTCGCAACGACTGGCAGAACGCCGACAACGACGCCGACCGCCGTGAAGCGTGGCGGGAGATCCTGCAGATCCACAAGGAGGAGGTATTCTCCATCGGCGTCGTGTCCGGCGTGATGCAGCCCGTGGTGGTCAACAAGGCCCTGCGCAACGTCCCGGCCGAGGGAATCTACGCCTGGGAGCCGGCTTCGTACTTCGGCGTCTACCAGCCCGATACATTCTGGTACGCGCGGTGACCCCGCCCGTCCGATGCCCGATCCCGGCCCGGGAGGCCGCGCCGTGCTGAGCTACGTCGTCAGGCGGATCGCGCTGATGATTCCCACGCTGATCGCCATCAGCATCATCGTGTTCGTCATCATCCAGCTGCCTCCCGGCGACTACCTCGAGACGCACATCGCCGAGCTCAGGTCCCAGGGCGAATCCGTCGACCAGCGGCGCATCGAGTTCCTGCGCGAGGAGTACGGCCTCGACAAGCCCATGCACGAACAGTACCTGGTCTGGGTCGCGGGGCTGGTACAGGGCGACCTCGGCTACTCGTTCGAATACGAACTCCCGGTCGAGGACGTGGTCGGCGACCGCATGTTCCTGACGGTCATCGTCTCGCTTGTAACCATCGTGTTCACCTGGCTGGTGGCCTTTCCCATCGGCGTGTACTCCGCGACCCACCAGTACAGCTGGGGCGACTACGGACTGACCTTTCTCGGCTTCATCGGCCTTGCCACGCCCAACTTCCTGCTGGCGCTGGTCATGCTGTATCTCGCCAACGTCTACTTCGGCACCTCCATCGGCGGCCTGATGGATCCGGCCTACATCGACCAGCCGTGGAGCTGGGACAAGTTCGTGTCGATCCTCGAGCACCTGTGGATCCCGGTGGTGGTCATCGGCACGTCGGGCACCGCGGGCATGATCCGGCGCCTGCGCGCCAACCTGCTCGACGAACTGCAGAAGCAGTACGTCGTCACCGGCCGCGCCAAGGGGCTGCCCGAGGGCCGCCTCGTGCGCAAGTACCCGCTGCGAATGGCGCTCAATTTCTTCATTGCCGACATCGGCTCCATCCTGCCCAGCATCATCTCCGGCGCCGAAATCGTCGCGGTGGTTCTGTCACTGCCGACCACGGGGCCGATGCTCTTGAGTTCGCTGCAGAGCCAGGACATGTACCTCGCCGGTTCCTTCCTGATGTTCCTCGCCGTGCTGACGGTGGTCGGCGTGCTGGTGTCGGACCTGCTGCTGGCCGTCCTCGACCCGCGCATCCGGCTTTCCGGGGGGGTCGAGAAATGATGGAGTCGCGTTTTCGCAGGATCGAGCACTTCGTCTCGCCGGCGCCGTTCGACCCCTACTCGATCGAGAAGCTCACCCCCGAGCAGGAGCGCTTCTACCTGGCCTCGCAGTGGAAGCTGATGTGGTGGAAGCTCAAGCGCCACAAGCTCGCTCTACTCTCCGGGTTCATCCTGCTCGCTTTGTACTTCTGCGTCGCCTTTGCCGAGGTCCTGGCACCGTACAACCTCGAATCGCGCGATGCCCGCTACGTCTACGCGCCGCCGCAGAGCATCCACCTGTTCCACGAAGGCGAGTTCGTCGGTCCGTTCGTATACGGCTACAAGTTCACCCTGAACATGGAGAACCTGAAGCGCGAGTACAGCGACGACACCTCCCGGGTGAACAAGCTGCGATTCTTATGCAGCGGCGAACCCTACATGTTCTGGGGCCTGTTCGAATCGCGTTTTCATCTCATGTGTCCCGCCGAAGGGGGCACCGCCTACCTGCTCGGCACGGACCGCCTCGGCCGCGACATGCTGTCCCGGACCCTGTACGGCGCGCGGATCTCCCTGACGATCGGCCTGATCGGGATCCTGGTCAGTTTCACCCTCGGCATCGTGATCGGCGGCATCGCGGGATACTACGGCGGACTCATCGACAACATCATCCAGCGCATCATCGAAATCCTTCGCTCGTTCCCGGAGCTGCCGCTGTGGATGGCGCTGTCGGCGATCCTTCCGGTCAAGTGGAGCCCGATCCTGATATTCTTCGGCATCACGGTGATCCTCGCCCTGCTCGACTGGACCGGGCTCGCGCGCGCGGTGCGCTCGAAGCTTCTGGCGCTGCGCGAGGAAGACTACTGCACGGCGGCGGAGCTGATGGGCGCACGCCCGCGGCGTATCATCTTCCGCCACCTGCTGCCGGGTTTCATGAGCCACCTGATCGCGTCGGCCTCGCTGTCGATCCCGGCGATGATCCTGGGCGAGACGGCGCTCAGCTTCCTCGGGCTCGGCCTGCGGCCGCCGGTGACGAGCTGGGGCGTGCTGCTCAACGAGGCGCAGAACATCAACGTGGTGGCACTTTACCCGTGGCTCATGATTCCCGTGATCCCGGTGATCGTCACCATCCTGGCCTTCAACTTCTTCGGCGACGGACTGCGCGACGCGGCCGACCCGTACAAGTAGGCCCGGGGGCCGGACCGGGACGCGACGACTCGCGCAACCGCCGGCGCGAAGGAACGGAACCTTTCACGCCGCGTCGGTCAGCCTGCAACAATAGCAACATAAAGAGGTGATCCCATGACCACTCCCACGCTCGGCCCGGTGAGGCAGTTCATCGTCGGCTGCCAGATGCTGTTCGTGGCCTTCGGCGCCCTGGTCCTCGTGCCCATACTCACGGGCCTGGATCCGAACGTCGCCCTGTTCACCGCCGGCGCCGGAACCTTGATATTCCACGTCATCACCGGGCGCCAGATCCCGATCTTCCTGGCCTCGTCGTTCGCTTTCATCGCTCCGATCATCTACGGCGTGCAGACCTGGGGCATACCCGCGACCCTGTCCGGGCTCGCCGCCGCCGGGCTCGTGTACGTGGCGCTGAGCGCGGTCATTGCACTTCGAGGCCCGGGCATCGTTTCCCGGGTGCTGCCGCCGGTGGTGATCGGTCCCGTGATCATGGTGATCGGCCTTTCGCTGGCGCCGGTGGCGGTCAACCTCGCCACCGGGCGCAGCGGCGACGGCGGCGCGGAACTGGTAGCGACGGACACGGCGCTGCTGGTGTCCATGGTGTCGCTGGTCGCGACCATCCTGACGGCCATCCTCGGCCGCGGACTGCTGCGCCTGCTGCCGATCCTGGTGGGCGTCGCGGCGGGCTACGCGCTGAGCCTGGCCCTGGGACTGGTCGACACCTCGACGGTGGCGGCAGCGCCGTGGTTTTCGGTGCCGAACTTCGTGATGCCCGAGTTCCATTGGCAGGCGATCCTGTTCATCGTCCCGGTGGCCATCGCGCCGGCCATCGAGCACATCGGAGACATGCTGGCGATCGGCGGCGTCACGGGGCGCAACTACGTCGAGAAGCCGGGGCTGCACCGCACCCTGCTGGGCGACGGCATCGCCACCTCGGCGGCGGCCATGGTCGGCGGCCCTCCCAACACGACCTACTCCGAGGTCACCGGCGCGGTGGCCCTGACCCGCGCCTTCAACCCGAACATCATGATCATCGCCGCCGTGTTCGCCATCGTGATCTCGTTCTCCGGCAAGCTCGGCGCCTTCCTCGGCACCATTCCAACCCCGGTCATGGGCGGCATCCTGATCCTGCTGTTCGGCGCCATCGCCGCCATCGGCATGAACACGCTGGTTCGCGACGGCCGCGACATCAGCACGCCGCGCAACCTGGTGATCGTATCCGTGGCGCTGGTGTTCGGCATCGGTGGCATGAGCCTGGGCGCCGGCGAATTCACCCTGCAGGGCATCGGCTTGGCGGCGGTGGTCTCGATCCTGCTCAACCTGGTGCTGCCGCGCGAGCGGGAGGCCTAGCCGGCCCCGCCCGGAGCCGCAGGCTCAGCGCTCGGCCGCGAGGGTCACGTCGACCTCGAACTCGCGCCCGGCGCGATTGACGCGCAGGGTCACCTCGTCGCCGATGCGGCGATCGTCGAGCGCCAAGTGAAGCGCGGGGACGCCGTCGATCTTTCGATCGTCGATGGCGACGATGACGGTGCGAACGGCGGTCGAGGAGGACATCCGGCAAGAGGCCGACAGCCGGCTGCGCGAGTCTACCTCACCGAGTCGGGATCGGCGATGCCCGGCACGACGACGCCGTTCATGAGCACGCCGACGAAGTGGGTCGCCGGCGCATTGTCGACCACGGCGTCGATCCTGGCGAGGTAGTACCAGCGGTCGGCGGCCCGAGGATCGTTGATCGGAACGAGCTTGACTTCGCGCACTTTCACCTCGGTCGCATGGGCCCGCGCGCTCTCGAACAGCGCCGCGCTCTCGATCGCGCCGTCGATACCGAGCGGCACCGGACCCTCGCCCGGCACCCAGCGCGGGGAGGCGCGGATTTCCTCCAGCGTGGGAAATACCGCGATACGCTGGTTATCCATGTTCTCGAGCACTTCGAGCGGCCAGGACGGCTGCTCGGCGCCGGCGCCCCGGACGGCGAGCAGCGCGACCAGGGAGGCGGCGGCGAAGACGAACGCGATGCGATGACTCATGTCGGCGGCAGTCGGGAAGATGGCGGGATCCCGGCGGATGACCGCGTACTTGCAATCGACGCGGGCCGGTCCGGGTTGCGCACGATTATGCCAGAAGCACGACCGCGGCACACCGACGGAGCCGCGTCCCGTGATTCATCCGCGCCTTCGGTCGGACCCGGGCCCGTCTCGCATGCGGGTGAAAACCCTCGCCTGACGGGGGTCAACGATAATAATCCATCACTGTTTACTTATGTTAAAAATAGTTTTGTTTGAATATTATTTATGCCGCGCATATGACAAGCTCCGGATCGATGGCAGGGACCCTGGACCGCGAACCGGCGAGTCCGGCGAAACGCGGACCCGCCAAGGCAATCTTCCTGGCACGTGACCACATTCGGAGAACCACACCGTGAACAAGGCCGAAACCATTACCGACGCCAAGGAGCGGTACAAGTCCGGCGTCATACCCTACAAGAAGATGGGATACTGGGAGCCCGACTACCAGCCGAAAGACACCGACGTCATCGCGCTGTTCCGGATCACCCCGCAGCAGGGCGTCGACCCGCAGGAGGCCGCGGCCGCGGTCGCCGGCGAATCGTCCACCGCGACGTGGACGGTGGTATGGACAGACCGCCTGACCGCCTGCGAGCTGTATCGCGCCAAGGCCTATCGCGTCGATCCGGTGCCGGGTACCGGCGACGACACCGACACCGAGGCACAGTACTTCGCCTACATCGCCTACGATCTCGACCTGTTCGAGCCGAACTCCATCGCCAACCTCACCGCGTCGATCATCGGCAACGTGTTCGGATTCAAGGCGATCAAGGCCTTGCGCCTCGAGGACATGCGACTGCCGGTCGCCTACCTCAAGACGTTCCAGGGTCCGGCCACGGGCATCGTGGTGGAGCGCGAGCGGCTCGACAAGTTCGGACGGCCGCTCCTGGGCGCCACCACCAAGCCCAAGCTCGGCCTGTCCGGTCGCAACTACGGACGCGTGGTCTACGAGGCGCTCAAGGGTGGCCTGGACTTCGTCAAGGACGACGAGAACATCAACTCGCAACCGTTCATGCACTGGCGCGACCGCTTTCTCTACTGCATGGAGGCCGTCAATCGAGCCTCGGCTGCAACCGGCGAGGTGAAGGGCCATTACCTCAACGTTACCGCGGGCACCATGGACGAGATGATCGAGCGCGCCGAGTTCGCGAAGAGCCTCGGCTCGATCATCGTCATGATCGACCTCGTGATCGGCTACACCGCCATCCAGACGATGGCCAAGTGGGCGCGCAAGAACGACATGATCCTGCACCTGCACCGCGCCGGGAACTCGACCTACTCGCGGCAGAAGAACCACGGCATGAACTTTCGCGTGATCTGCAAGTGGATGCGCATGGCCGGGGTCGATCACCTCCATGCCGGCACGGTGGTCGGCAAGCTGGAAGGCGATCCGCTGATGATCAAGGGCTTCTACGACACGCTGCGCGAACGCCACACCCCGGTGTCACTGCCCAACGGGTTGTTCTTCGAACAGGACTGGGCCTCGCTGAACCGGGTCATGCCGGTGGCGTCGGGGGGCATTCACGCCGGCCAGATGCACCAGCTCATCCACTACCTCGGAGAGGACGTGGTCCTGCAGTTCGGCGGCGGCACGATAGGGCACCCGATGGGCATCCAGCAGGGCGCCGTGGCCAACCGCGTGGCTCTGGAGGCCATGATCCTTGCGCGCAACGAGGGCCGCGACTACCTGCGCGAGGGCCCGCAGATCCTCAACGAGGCGGCCCGGTGGTGCAGTCCCCTCAGGGCCGCCCTGGACACATGGAAGGACGTCACCTTCAACTACGAATCGACCGACACGGCGGACTTCGTTCCCACCGCCACCGCCAGCGCCTGACCGGAGAAGCACGCCATGATGACCAACCACGGCAATCGGCTGACACAGGGCCAGTTCTCATTTCTACCGGACCTGACCGACGAGCAGATCGTGAGGCAGATCAAGTACGCCCTGGACCACGCCTGGGCCGTCAATATCGAGTACACCGACGACCCACACCCGCGCAACACGTACTGGGAGATGTTCGGCATGCCCATGTTCGATCTCAAGGATCCCGCGGGAATCCTCAAGGAGATCATCGCGTGCCGCAAGACCTTTCCGGGCCACTACATCCGCGTGACCGCGTTCGACTCCACGCGCGGCTGGGAGAGTCCTCGCATGTCGTTCATCGTCAACCGTCCACCCGAGGAGCCGGGTTTCCGGCTGCTGCGCCAGGAGCGGGACGGGCGCACCATGGGCTACACCACCATCCCGTACGCCACCGACAAGCCCGAAGGCGAACGGTACGGTTGAGCTCGGCGATTGGAGGCGACAGTCCGATGAACGAAGTCAACGAGGCCTCACACGCCGGGGCGATACCCGAGGACACCGAGGTCGATCTCGCCGCGGAGTACGAGAGTTGCCAGATCCAGGACGTCCTCGACAAGCTCGACCGCGAGCTCGTCGGGCTCAAGCCGGTGAAGACGAGAATACGGGAGATCGCCGCGCTACTTCTGGTCGACCGCGTGCGCGACCGCATGAACCTGTCGTCAGAGACGCCGACGCTGCACATGTCGTTCACGGGCAATCCCGGGACCGGGAAGACCACGGTCGCCATGCGCATGGGCGAGATATTCAAGAGGCTCGACTACGTGCGCGAAGGTCACCTCGTGACCGTCACGCGCGACGACCTTGTCGGCGAGTACATCGGCCATACCGCGCCGAAAACCAAGGAGGTCATCCGCAAGGCGATGGGTGGCGTGCTGTTCATCGACGAGGCCTACTACCTCTACAAGCCCGAGAACGAGCGCGACTACGGTGCCGAGGCCATCGAGATCCTGCTCCAGGTCATGGAGAACAGCCGTGACGACCTGGTCGTGATCCTGGCCGGCTACAAGGACAAGATGGACCGGTTTTTCTCGAGCAACCCGGGCATGCGCTCGCGCGTCGCCCACCACATCGACTTTCCCGACTACACCACGGACGAGCTGCTCGCCATCGCCAGGCTCATGCTCGCCAGCCAGAACTACCGTTTCAGCGACGACGGCGAGAAGGCCTTCGTGAGCTACATCGAGCACCGCATGCGCCTCGAGCACTTCGCCAACGCCCGCTCGATACGAAACGCCCTCGACCGCGCCCGCCTGCGCCACGCGAACCGGCTGTTCGCCGGCACGGGAAAAAAGCTGACCCGGGTGGACCTGATGACCATCGAGGCCGAAGATATTCTCGCCAGCCGCGTCTTCCGCGATGCGGAGAGTACTTCGGGAAAAGGCGCGACGCATGCATCCATGAACGATCTGCCTACCGGGTGACTTCATGTAGTATGTTGCGGCGATGAGCAGTCGCTTCATACGCCGCGACGGCAAGAACGCCGGTCCTTGATCCAGGTTCTCTCGCTCGTGATCCCGTTCTTCGCAGTGATCGGCTGCGGCTATGCAGGAGCGCGCCTGGTGGGCGAGGACGGCCAGAGGGGCATCAACAACCTGGTGCTGTACTTCGCCCTGCCGGCCCTGCTGTTCTCGACGATGGCGAGGTCGGGCCTCGCGGCCCGCTTCGAGGGGGACTTCGTCACCGCCTACACCGCTGTATCGGTGCTGCTGTTCGCCATCGCATTCCTCGTGGTCCGCGTCGCCTTTCGCCTCGGCCGCGGCGAGGCGGCGATCCAGGCCATGGGTTCGGTGTACGGCAATACCGGTTACATGGGGCTGCCGATCGTGGTGGTGATGCTCGGCCAACCGGCGTCGGTGCCGGTGGTGCTGTCGCTGATCATCGATCTGGCGGTGATGGTGCCGCTGACCGCGGCGATCGTCGAATCCGGCGATTCGCGCTCGGACCGGGGCGTCGTCCACGGCGCCGCCGCGGCGTTGGCCGCGAACCTGCGCAACCCGCTGATCGTGGCGGCGGCCGCGGGCGCGGCGTGGTCGCTGCTCGAGCTGCCCATGCCCGGCATGCTCGATGGTTTCCTCGACCTGCTGGGCGCTGCCGCGGCGCCGTGCGCCCTGTTCGCCATGGGGTCGAGCCTGTACGGGCGGGCCCTGGGAGGAACGGCGGCGCCGGCGCTGGTGATCAGCGCCTTCAAGCTCGTCGCCCATCCGCTGCTGCTGTACCTTGCGATGACCCGAGTCTGGCACATCGATCCCGACTGGACCCGCCCGGTGCTGATTGCCGCCTCCCTGCCCGTGGCGGTGACGGTCTACGTGGTCGCGCGCCAGTACCGCACCGAGGTCCTGTCGACGTCGACCACGATCCTGGTGTCGACATTCCTGTCGCTGCTGACGGTACCACTGGCGCTGCTCGTCATCGAACGGCTGCCGGGACTGTGACCCGCCGGCGACGCCCGGCAGGGCTGCCCGGTCCCCCGGTTTGCGCTGCGGACGACCGGCCGGCGGCAGCGACGGTTCCGCCCATCGTCCGGGCGATGGACCGCCCGCGTCACACTGGCCGGGAGGCCGGCTTGAACAGCACGTTGCTGCGAACTTCCATGTCGAAGGCGTAACCGGTCTGAAGGCGCCGGGCGCAGGAGAAGAATCGTCGCTCGAGCTCGTCGCGCTGGCGCGCGATCAGGGCCTCGCGAGCTGGATCGACTCGCACCAGGCGTTCGAACATTGATGCGGGACTTTCGAACACGTGCCTGATCCTGTAACGACGTTCAGGCCCTGCGACGAGTCCGTGGGCCCGGTGGTCGTGCAGCGCTTCGAGGGCGAGCCGGCGAACCCGCGTCTCGTCGTCGACCATCCTGACGACTTCGAAATAGTCTCCGTCCGCCACCGGTTCGACGATCAACACCGTGCCGTCGGCGCGCGCTACCCGACCGGCCTCGCCGAGCGCGGCGCGCATCGCCTCCTCGGGGACGTGGTGCAGGCTGAACGAGAAGATCACCGCGTCGAACGCATGGGCGGCGAAGGGCAGCGCCTCACCCCGACCCACTACGTAGTCCTCGTCGGCCACCGGCTCCCGGGCGCGCGCTTCCGCAACGAGCGGCTGCTGGGTTTCGAGACCCGTCGCACCCGCGCCCTGTTGCGCGAGCCAGCGAACCAGTCCGCCACCCCCCGAACCGACGTCGAGGATTCGCCTGCGGGACAACTCGACGGCGTCGGCGATGATATCGGTAACCGCCCTGGCCAGTGGAATCTCTGTATCGGGCATGAACCACTCCCGGCAAATGCCGTGTCGATGCGTGCGGCCGGCGAGTATAACCGCTGCACCGGCGAGTCGGTTCCGGGCGGCGCCGCGCAACGGTCCCCGCGCGGCTCTTGCCGAGGCCGTGCGCATCTGATAGCTTCGCCGTCCAATGCCCACAATGCCAATAAAAACAATCCGCAACCTCCTCATCGCGGTCATCCTGCCGATGGCGGGCACGGTGTTCGCGGAAGACTGCAGGCCGTCGCTGGCCGGCGACCATCCCAATCTCGTGCCACCCGCCGGCGGCGCCATCATCACCGGGCATCCCGTCGCCGACGAACGGCTCCGGCGCATCGCGCGCGAGCGGGGCTATCGTCCGCAGGCGCGCCTGGCCGACGAGAAGGAATTGGCCTTTCCGTGGTCGGTCCACCGGTGCGTGGTGCCGCACTGGATCGGACTTCACAAGGCCGCCCTCGAGGCCGGTCATAACATCACCATCGTCTCGGGATACCGGTCGGTGGTGCGGCAGCGCCAGATCTTTCTCAGCAAGCTGTTCGAGTTCGGCATCGACACCCAGGCAATCGCCGCGGGCAAGCACGACGAGGAGATCGCCTCGATCCTCGACTTCAGCGCCCTGCCCGGCTACTCGCGCCATCACAGCGGCTTCGCCATCGATATTCAGCAGGACACCGACGGACTGAGCGCCTTCGGCGATTCGCCCGCCTACCGGTGGCTGGCGGCGGACAACTTCAGCGTGGCGCGCCGGTTCGGCTTCCTGCCAAGCTACCCGCGGGAGCTGCCGGGCCAGGGGCCGGTGCCGGAGCCGTGGGAGTTCATCTGGGTGGGCGATGCAACGGACCTCGTCGACGACGACTTCGAGCCGGCCGCCGGCGACGAGTTGCTGCACTCGGCACGCCGCATCGTTCTGGCCATCGACGGCCGCGAGGCGAATACCGCCACCGTCCAGCGGAACACGCGGACACGGACCGACGCGACCATCGACGAGCTGCCCGGCGGCTGACGTCGGTCCGCCCCGGCAGTGCGGCGCTATCCGCGCCCGGGCAGCGGGATGTGCTCCTCGTCATCGCCCGGGATCGACGGAAACCCTCCCTCTCGCCAGAGGCGCTTCGCATCCTCTATTCGAGCCCGATCGAAGGAGACGAAGTTCCAGTCGAGATGCGGCTCGCGATCGAACGGCCGGCCGCCGAACATCATCGCGCGCCCTGACTCGACAAACGTGACGACGCCCTCGCCCGCCCCCGCCACCACGAACCGACCGGCGCCGAACCGTTCGCCCCCGGTCTCGATCTCGCCGCTTTGCACGTAGATCGCGAGCTCGGCGCCCGGCGACGGGTGCTCGATGCGGCTGCCGCCCTGCGCCAGCACGTCGAGGTAGAACATGGGCGAAAAAGTCGCCACCGGCGAGGCGCGTCCATAGGCCTCGCCCACGATCAGCCGCATCATCACCCCTTCGAACATGACGTGCGGGAGGTCGTTCTTCGGGACGTGATAGAACGCGGGCTCGACCTCTTCCTTGTCGGGCGGCAGGGCGAGCCAGACCTGGAAGCCGTTCGTGCGGTGCTCGTTGGCGCGCACTTCCAGCGATTCGCGCTCGGAATGCACGATGCCGCGACCGGCGGTCATCCAGTTGACGTCGCCGGGGAAGATCTCCTGGACGTTGCCGAGGCTGTCGCGATGCACGATGCTGCCCTCGAGCAGGTAGGTCACCGTCGCCAGCCCGATATGGGGATGCGGCCTGACGTTGATCCCCTCGCCGGCGGCAAAGTCCACCGGCCCCATGTGATCGAAAAACACGAACGGTCCGATGGTTCGCTTGTCGCGGCTGGGCAGGAACCGGCGCACGGTGAAGCCGCCGATGTCCCTGCTGTGTGCAGTCAGTTCGATGGTCATGTGGTCCTCTGCCTGGTTGATGGGGGTGCGGCGCAAAGACAGCACGGCCCCGGTATTGTACCGACCGCCGATCAGCCCGGACGGCGCGCGCGCGAGATGGTGCGGCTGAGCAGCACCACCGGCGCCAGGCCCACCAGCACGATGGTCAGCGAACCGAGCGCGGCCTCGCCGATCCGCTCGTCCGAGGCGAGCTGGTAGACCCCGGTCGCCAGCGTCTCGAAGTTGAACGGCCTGAGGATCAGGGTTGCCGGCAGCTCCTTCATGCAGTCGACGAACACGATCAGCGCCGCGGCCAGCATCCCGCCCCGGATCAGCGGCAGGTGGTGACGCAGCAGCACCTCGAGCGGACGAAAGCCGAGGGTGCGCGCCGCCATGTCCATGGACGGAGAGACCTTGCCGAGACTCGATTCCACCTGGCCGATGGCGACCGCGAGGAACCGGACCACGTAGGCGAAGATGATGGCGAACGCCGTCCCGCTCAGCAGCAGCCCGGTGGAAACGCCAAGCCACTGCCGGGCCAGGGCGTCGACGGCGTTATCGAAGGCGGCGAATGGGACGATCACGCCGATGGCGAGCACCGCCCCCGGCACCGCGTATCCGAGTCCGGCGAGCCTTGCAGCCACCGCGGTGACGCCGCGACCGTGCAGCCGCCGCGCATAGGTAATGAGCAACGCCACTGCGAGCGCGGCGAAGGCCGCGAAGGCGGACAGGATGAAACTGTTGGCGGCATCCTCGCGAAAGTCCGGGGTCCACGATTGCTCGAAGTAGATCAGCGCGTAGCGTCCAAGAACCGCCATCGGCACCACGAACCCGGCCAGCACCGGCAGGGTGCAGGCGGCCAGTGCGCCGTACTTTTTCCAGCCTTGCAGCGTGTATCCCGGCAGCGGCTGAAGCTGGCGGCCCTGCTGGTAATAGACGATGTTGCGCCGGCCGAATCGCTCGATACCGATCAGCGCCATGACGAACAACAGCATCAGCGACGCGATCTGGGCGGCGCCGCCGAGGTTGCCCATGCCGAGCCATGTGTCGTAGATGCCGGCGGTGAGGGTGCGCACCGCGAAGTAGTCCACGGTGCCGAAATCGTTCAGGGTCTCCATCAGCGCCAGCGCCACGCCCACGGCGATGGACGGACGCGCCACGGGCAGGGACACGCTGAAAAACGTGCGCCACGGGCCCCGGCCGAGAATGCGGCTGGCCTCGAGCATCGCCGCCGACTGCTCCAGGAATGCCGCCCGCGCGAGCAGGAACACGTACGGATACAGCACCAGGCCCATCAGCATGATCGCGCCGCCGAGGCTGCGCACCTCGGGGAACCAGTAATCCCGGCTCGTGGTGTAGCCGAACAGCCCGCGAATGGCGCCCTGCACCGGCCCCGCGTACTGCAGCAGGTCGGTGTACATGTACGCGATGACGTAGGCGGGCATCGAAAGCGGCAACAGCAGCAGCCACTCGAACTGGCGCCGGCCGGGGAACCGGCACATGGTCACCAGCCACGCCGTGCTGACACCCGTTACCAGTACGGCCGCGCCGACGCCCAGCATGAGCACGACGGTGTTGTACACGTAGTGCCCCAGCACCGTGCGAACGAGGTGGGGCCAGATGTTCTCGACGGGATTGAGAGCCAGCCACAGCACCGCCGCCACCGGCATGACAACCAGGGCGGCCACGGCGACGGCGGCGACGAGCCAGCGTGTGTCGCGGCGTGCCGCGAAAACGGCACCGCGACTTGCAAGGACGCTCAAGGAATCTCTGACAAGATGAGTTCGGGCCGCATTATGCAGAACCGCCCGCGGCCCTGTCCAAGAAAAACGGCCCGAACCGCGAGGGCGGAACGGGCCGGGAACACCGGCGCCGAAACGCCGGTCGCCGTCGTGGAGACTACTGGTCGTAGCCGACTTCGTCGGCCAGGCGGATAGCGGCGGCACGCTGGGCTGCGATGTCGCGCAGGGAGGTTTCGTCGACCTTGAACTCGCCCCAGGACTTCTGCAGGTCGGACCACTCGACACCGGCCTTCACCGGGTACTCGCTGTTGAGCTCGGAGTACATGCGCTGCGCTTCGTCGCTGACCAGGAACTCCATCAACGCGAGCGCGTTGTCGGGGTTGGGCGCGTGCCGCGTCATGGCCATGCCGCTGACGTTCATGTGCATGCCGCGGCCCTCCTGGTTGGGGAAAATGACGTTTACCGCGTCGGCCCATGCCTTCTGTTCCTCGTCCTTGAGCATGGCGGCGAAGTAGTAGTGGTTGATCACGGCGATATCGCACTCGCCTTCCTTGATGGCCTTGACCTGGTCGCGGTCGCCGCCCTGGGGCTTGCGGGCGAGGTTGTTCTTGAGTCCGCTCAGCCACTCGCGCGCCTCTTCCTCGCCGTGAGTGACGATCATCGAGGCGGTGAGCGCGACCATGTAATCGTGCTTGCCGGAACGGGTGCAGATGCGGCCGGCGAACTTCTCGTCGGCGAGATCCTCGTAGGTCGCGATCTCGCCCTCGGCGACGCGGTCCTTCGAGGCCACGATGATGCGGGCGCGCGTGGTGAGACCGAACCAGTGATTGTCCGGGTCGCGGAAGGCCGGCGGGATCGCCGCGTTGATCACCTCGGACTCGACCGGCTGGGTCAGCTCCTCGTTGGCGAGATCGGTCAGGCGGCCGATGTCCACGGTCAGCACCACGTCGGCGGGCGTGTTGCGGCCTTCGTTCTTGAGCCGCTCGATCACCCCCTTCTCGGCATGCACGGCGTTGACCGCGATGCCGGTCTTGTCGGTGAACGCGTCGAGCATGGGCTCGATGAGCGCCGGCTTGCGGTAGGAGTAGATGTTGACTTCGCCGTCGGCCGCGGCAGAGCCCGCGAAGATGAACGTGGATGCCAGGGCGATGGCGACGGGGACACGTATCATGGATTGAATCTCCGTGTTGGCTGAGTGAAATAACAATCGTAATAAGAATGATTATTAATTCTACACAGCCGTCACGGAGACTTCAAGGCCCTGTTCCGACGAGCCGGCGAAGTACTGCCCGCCGGCAACCCCGGGATCCTGAAGCCGGCCGGGAGCGATCCGGGGCCAACCTTGACCGCTCCACGCCGAAGCGCGGGGAGCCCGCCCGGTCGTCAGTCGCCGAATTCCCAGCCGCCGCCGATACGGTAGACCTCGTTGTCGCCGCTGGTGGCGATACCGAAAGTGATTGTGGCGCGGCGCTCCGGATCGAACGACTCGAGCCAGCGCGCCATGTTCAGTCCGACGGCATGCTCCCCTTCGAATGACGCCCCACCAACGGTGACGGTGGTGCGACCGGGCTTCGACGGCGTCATCACCCAGTTCAAGGTCGCCGCGGCCGCGATCCCCTGGTACGCGGTGTCGCGAACGTCTCCGAGGCGGTTGTAGAGATCGTCGATGCGCCGGCTGTTGAGCCCGATGGCGGCGCGATTGTCGGCGATCAGTCCCCGGTTGCGGTTGATCCGCCCCAGGTTCCGGGAGAACAGCGATTCGCTGTGAGCGCGAACCGCCGACAACTGGCTGACGTTGACTGCGTCGGTGTCGGCAATACCCGGCGCGACGTTGGTGATTCGGCGCTCGTTGCCGGGGCTGCCCACCGATACGGTGTTGGGCTGGTCGGCCACCGATCCGGCGCCGAGGGCCACGCTCCCCGGGGCGTTCGCGGTCGCGCCGCTGCCGAGCGCGACCGCGCCCGCGGCACTTGCCGTGGCGCCGCTGCCGACGGCCACCGCGTCGTCGGCGAGCCCGGCGGCGCCGTCGCCGAGGACCACCGTGCGATCGCCCGTGCTCTGCGCCCCGAATCCGATGACCGTACTGTAGCTGCCGGTCACGATGTTGGAGTTGCCGCCGACGAAGTTGTTCGACTGGCCGACCATGTTCCCCGATCCGACTACCGACACGTCCACGGTCCCGGTCGAAGCCAGGATGTTGTTCCTTCCGCCGACGAAGTTGTAGCCGCTGCCCGCGGCGACCAGGTTCCCCGAACCGCCCACCCAGTTGGCATAGCCGCCCGGTCCGAGGAGGTTCGCCGCTCCGCCGACCGTGTTGAAGAGCCCGTAGTTGTCGATCACGTTGGCGGTACCCGAAACCATGTTGCCGATTCCGTAATCGCCTACCGCGTTGGCGAGTCCCTGGACGCTGTTGAAGCTGCCGTAGTAGCCGACAACGTTGCCGGCTCCGCCCAGGACGTTGAACTCTCCGAAGTCGCCGACGCTGTTGCCGTCCCCGGCCAGAAAATTTTGAGCACCGCCGTCGCCCACCTCGTTGACGTTGCCGAACAACGCGTTGTTGCGTGTGCCATCGCCGACCTCGTTGCCCTGGCCGCCGAGGGTGTTGCCGTGGCTGTCGTTGCCGACGACATGACCGTAGCCGGTAACAAGATTGTCCAGGGCGTTGGCTCCGAGCTGGTTGCCGCGGCCGTGAACGAGGTTGTACGCGGCACCGTCACCGAGGACGTTGACCACTCCGCCGACCGCGTTGTGCGAAGCGTCGTCGCCGAGCTGGTTGTAGCCGCCGCTGACGAGATTCCCCGCAGCGGCGTTTCCAACCGTGTTCAGGTAGCCGGACAGGGCGTTGCCCACGCCGTAGTCGCCGACGTAGTTGGCGACGCCCGAGATCACGTTGCCGCGACCGCGGTAACCAAGCACATTCAGTTCTCCCGACACCGCGTTGCCGTAGGCATGGTTGCCGACGAAGTTGTCGTGCCCGGTCAGCAGGTTGTTCCTGCTGCCGTTGCCCAGCACGTTCAACTCGCCCGACACGATGTTGTCGAAGGCCTGCCCGCCAACTTCGTTGTAGGATCCCGACAGTGCGTTGCGGCTGCTCCCGCTGCCGAGCTCGTTCAGATCGCCCGATACCAGGTTGGAGTGCGTCCCGTCGGCCAGGATGTTGCCCTCTCCGGCGACGATGTTCTCGTCGCTGTCGTCGCCGAGGAGGTTGTCGTTGCCGAACACGGCGTTCTCGTCGCTGCCGTTGCCGATGAAGTTGTGCTCACCGGACAGGACGTTCTGGTCGCTGTCGTTACCCAGGCTGTTGCGGACGCCGGAAACGAAGTTCTCGAAACTGTCGTCGCCAATGGTGTTGTCGAAACCGGACAGGATGTTCTGGCTGCTGCCGGTGCCGATCATGTTGTGCTCGCCGGATACCAGGTTCTCGTCGCTGTCGTCGAGTATCGTGTTGTGATCGCCGCCAACGATGTTCTCGTCGCTGTCGTCGCCCACGGTGTTGTCGTTGCCGACGACCAGGTTGAAATCCGAACCGGGTCCAGTGCTGTTGTCGTTGCCGATGAAGGCGTTGTTGCCGGTGGCATCGCTGTTGGATCCACCGACGATGTCCACCGCGACGGCGACACGGCCGGGCAGCGATATCAGCCCGGCTGCCGCCAGCACGGCGGCGATCCGCGCGAGCCTCGTGCCGGGGCCGCCAGCGGCGTGCACGAGGCGGCACGGGTCGGCGCCGCGAGAGGGAGAGCGCACCGCAGGTCGGGGGCGGGCTCGTCCCGGGCAGTCGATCGGATTGCGGGTGGTCGTGGATTCCTTTGGCATCGTCGCGATACTCCCTTGTCGTCCATTGCTCATGCCGCGCGGGCGGTCCGTCATCCTCATCCTGTTCCGTGAGGATTGCCGAGGATAGACAGCGATTTTCGACGCTGTCAATGTTACGATGACTGGCTACAGCGCCTCGCCGCGGTCGCCCCGGCCGGTCGCCGGATGTACCATTGCAGCCTTTTGCGCCACCCCTGAACCGACCCGACGATGGCACCGAGCCGGCCAGATTCCCGATTCGCCTTCATCCTGCACGCCGACGTGATCGGCTCGACCGCCCTGGTGCAGCGCGACGAAGGACTTGCGCACCAGCGAATCCACGATGCGTTCCGGCGCCTCGACGCCTGCATCTCCCGCCACGGCGGCGCCACCCACGAGATCCGCGGTGATGCGATCGTGGCGGAGTTTGAAAAGGCCTCCGACGCCCTCACCGCGGCCCTCGATTTCCAGCGCGGCAGCGTTGCCGGGCGGCGGTCGGACGGGGAGGACGCCCTGCGCCTGCGAATAGGCATCGCCATGGGCGAGGTGATCGTCGCCGACGGCACCGTCACCGGTGCCGGCGTGGTCCTCGCCCAGCGCCTGGAGCAACTGGCTAACGGCGACGGCGTTGTGATCCAGGGCGCGGCGTGCGAGTCGATACCGCAGCGCATGCCCTTCGAGTTCGACCCGCTCGGCGAACAGGAAGTCAAGGGATTCGAGCGCCCGGTGCGGGCCTTTCGCGCCCGCCTCGCCGACGGCGCGACACTGCCGTCACCGACGCGCTCGCGCCCGGTCGCCGGACTCGGTGGGCGCCGCTGGCGAGGTATTGCAGCCGCCGTGCTCGCCGCGACGGCGGTGTTGGCGGCGCTGGCCTGGTGGCAGCCGTGGCGTCCGGCGCAATCGATACCGCCGTCGGCGTCGCTGTCCCACCCGCTGCCGGACAACCCGTCCGTGGCGGTGCTCCCGTTCGTGGACACCCGCCAGGCCCAGACCGACGCATACCTCGCCGACGGCCTGGCCGAGCAGCTCATCGCCAGCCTCGCGCAGGTGCCGGGATTGTTCGTGATCGCTCGCGACTCGGTATTCACCTACAAGGGCGTGCCCGTGGAAGCGACGCGCGTCAGCCAGGAGTTGGGCGTGCGTTACGTGGTCGAGGTCGAGTTCACACGCGGCGAGCGCGCCATCACCCTGGCCTACCGGATCGTCGACGGCCTGTCGGGGCGGGCCGTGACCGCCTCGCGCGTGGAACGCCCGGCGTCGCGGCTGTTCGACTTGCAGGATACGCTGCTCCGGGAGGTGCTTTCGTCGCTGCCGCTGGCGACCGCGGCGAACCACCCCGATCCGGTGGGCGACTACGGGACAGACGATCTCGAGGCGTACGACTACTACCTGCGTGGACAGGCGTTCTACCACCTGGCATCGGCCGAGGACAACGAGCGCGCCCGGCAGATGTTCCGGCGCGCCCTGGAGATCGACCCCGATTTCGCACGCGCATACGCGCAGCTGGCGATGACCTACGTCAACGACTTGAGGTTCGGCTGGAACAACGCCGGCGAGGCAAGCCTGGCGCAGGCGCGGGAGAGCGCCGAAACCGCCGTCGAGCTGGACCACGAGTCGGCACAGGCACACCGCGCCGCCGGCCACGTCAGCATACTCGGCGGCGATCCTGAGGCAGCGACCGCCGCCGGCGAGCGCGCGATCGAGCTCAGCCCCGGCCTCGCCGACGCCTACGTCGTGGTCGGCACCGGCCGTACCCTGGCCGGCGACGCCGACGCCGGCGTGGAGCTCATCCAGCAGGCCATCCGCATGAACCCGTACGCACCCCTGGCCTACTCCCTGGGGCTCGGCCGGGCGCGGTTCTTCGCCGGCGATTTCCGCGAGGCCAGGCTCCAGCTGGAGCGCGCTATCGAGCTCAACCCCAACATGGTCACGCCGCACGTACTGCTGGCGGCGACCCTGGGTCGGCTCGGCGAGCAGGAAGAGGCCGCGCGCCGGGCGCAGCAGGTGCTGACGCTCGATCCCGGGTTCACAATGGAAGGGTGGCTGGCGCGCGAGCGTATCACCGACGAGGCCTACGCGGATTCGCTCGCGCAGGGACTGAAGATCGCCGGACTTGTCACCGAGAAGCCGAAGGAACGTTCGTGGCTGCGTCTGCCGGAACTGAAGCTGCCCGACTTCGAACCGCGGCAGGCGCCGGACCACAACAGCGACCGCAGGTAAGGCGCTTGCAGTCGATCCGGGCGCCCGCGCCCCGAGACTTCGCCAAGCTGACCCTGCTCGGCGCCATCTGGGCGTCGGCGTTCATGTGCATCGAGGTGGCTCTGGCGGACTTCGCCCCGCTCGCCATTGCCGGATGGCGCATCGCCATCGCCACCGCCGCGCTGGTGCCGCTGGTGCTGCTGCGGCGCGAGCCGTGGCCCAGGGGCGCGCGGACCTGGGGCCTGATCCTGCTCGCCGGCGCCCTCTACAATGCGATACCGTTCACGCTGATCAGCTGGGGTCAGCAGTTCATCTCGAGCGGCATGACCGCGATCCTGATGTCCTCGGGACCGTTCGCCGCCCTGGTGCTGTCGCACTTTCTCACGCGCGACGATCGCCTGACGGCGTTCAAGCTCGGCGCGGTCCTGCTGGGTTTTGCCGGGGTCGTGGTGCTGATCGGTGCGCAGGCCGTCTCGGGCGGCGCGGGCAACATCGGCGGGTCACTGGCCATGGTGGCTGCGGTGAGCTGTTACGTGCTGTCGTCGCTGGTCGTGCGTCGGATCGTCGGTGTGTCCCCGGTGGCGTTGAGCCTGGCGGTGCTGGCGGTATCGTGCACCTACATGGTGCCGATCATGGCCGTCGTCTCCGACCCGTTCCCCGAACTGTCGGGACTCGGGCCTCTTGCCGCCCTGGTGTTCCTGGGCCTGGTACCGACGGCGTTCGCATACATCCTGCGGATCCAGATCGCCCAGCAGGTGGGCGCGATCTTCCTCTCCCAGGTGAGCTACCTCATTCCGCCGTTCGGGCTGTTCCTGAGCTGGCTGTTCCTGGGGCAGGTGCCGGCGCCGTCCAGTTACGTCGCCCTCGTCCTGATTCTCGCAGGGCTCATCGCCAGCCGGTATGCCGCCAGGGCCGACCGGTAGCGCCCGTTCACTCGCACGACGCGATGACAGGCCCTACCCTACCGATGTCGCGGCAGCCGGGCCTGAAAATCGCTACAGCAGCGGCAGGCTCTCGTCCACGAACAGCCACTTGCGCTGGGCCTCGTGGCCGGCCGAGATGGAACGACGCACGACGGCCTCGGTCAGGTGGGGTGCGAACAGGGCAATGAAGGCGTAGTGGAATCGCTTGAGAAAGAACCCGCGGCGAACCCCGATCTTGGTCACTCCGCGCTCGAACAGGTGGCTTGCGTCGATACGCACCAGTCCGGCGTCGGTCGCCGGATCCCAGGCCACCTGGGCGATGATGCCGATGCCGAGGCCGAGCTTGACGTAGGTCTTGATGACGTCGGCATCGGTAGCCGAGAACACCACCCGAGGCGTGAGCCCCGCCTCGGCGAAGGCACGATCGAGTTGCGATCGGCCCGTGAAGCCGAATACGTAGGTCAGGAGCGGATACTCGGCCACCTGGTCGAGCGTCTTTATCGGCGCTTCGGTCAGCGGATGGCCCTCGGGCGCGATGACGCAGCGGTTCCACTGGTAGCACGGCATCATGACGAAGTCGTCGAACAGCTCCATGCCCTCGGTGGCGATGGCGACGTCGACGCGGGCCGACTTGAGCATGTCGGCGATCTGGGCCGGGGAACCCTGGTGCAGGTGAACCTGCACGTCGGGGTAGTCGTCCTTGAACCGCTTGATGATGCCGGGCAGCACGTAGCGGGCCTGGGTGTGGGTGGTGGCGATGCCCAGGACGCCGCGGTCCGGCTCCCGCTCCTCCTGGGCCTCGGCGCGGATCGACCCAATCTCGCCCAGGATGCGCTCGACGCGCTCGAGAATGCGTTCGCCCACCGCGGTGACCCGCGCCAGGTGCTTGCCGGAGCGCTCGAAGATCTCCACGCCGAGCTCATCCTCGAGCGCGCGCACCTGGCGACTGATACCGGGCTGGGACGTGTGGAGCACCTCCGCGGCCTGGCTGATCTTGAGTTCACTGGCGCGAATCGCGCTGAGATAACGAAGCTGCTGCAGGTTCACTTATAACTCCTGGTTATATCCTTGTGAAAACTTATTCCTTCCAATCATAACTCCGGCGAGTAAAGTGGCGCCACCGGTCACCACTTTCCCAAATCGCCATGTCCCTGCCGCAGTCAGCCGAGATCTCTCCCGCACCGCGCGTACCGCCGTTTGACGAGGACGGTTTCCTGCTCGCGCCCGAGACATGGACCATCGACCTCGCCCGCGACCTCGCGCGCGGCGAAGGCATCCCGCGGCTCGACTACGAACACTGGCGCGTCCTGCACTTCATTCGCGACTACCACGCGAGGTTCGGCGCCGCACCGCTGATCCGCCGGGTATGCCGCCAGAGCGGCCTGGCGCGCAGCGACGTCAAGCGCCTGTTCGCCAGCTGCCGCAGCGCCTGGCGCATCGCCGGACTGCCGCACCCGGGCGAGGAAGCGAAGACCTACATGAATTGATGCTGCCCTCCTTCCAGTGGAATCGCTGGACGTGATGAGCCCCGGATCCTCCGGGGCTTTTTTTACCACATCAGGTCATCGGGGACCGGGTGTTCGGATTCGTCGGCGGCGTCCGGGTCCTCGCCGCTGCCGGCGTGGAACACGATGACGCAGCGTTCCTCGCGCTCGAGGATGCGCTCGGCGACGGCCGCCGGAACGATGTCGTAGCGCCCCTCGATTCGTACCACCGCGAGCTGTCCGGCGGCGAGACGACGGGGCATGTCCTCGTGCACCCAGATCTTCCGGATCTTGCCCCGGTCGAGGAATTGGTAGGGCGTCTGACCGCTTTCTCGCTCCAGCCGATGACGGCCGACGATCTCGCCGATCTCGGCGCGCAGTGCCCTCAGCTCGGCCTGGCGCCGGCGCTCGCTGTTGGCGACGCGATCGCGCTCGCGTTTCTCCCGCCGTGCCTGCTCGACGCGGGCGGAGACGGTTTCCTCGGGCGACCCCGCGGCGCGGGCCGGGGCCTTCTTGCGCTTGTGCCGCTCCTTGTTGGCGGCCTTCACGCGCGACGGGTCGACGAGACCAGCCTTCAGCAACTGTTCGCGCAGGGATCCTGACATGATGATCGGGTGGGTCGACCGTCGGGCTGCGGCCGCTCAGGGACGAGGGCCCTGCTTCCGGCTCGATAGCAGAGATGGAGCGGGTGATGGGAATCGAACCCACGTTAAGAGCTTGGGAAGCTCCCGTTCTACCATTGAACTACACCCGCGCTGTGCCGTACTCAGGCCGTCGTGCAGGTCATGTCCTGGCCGCAGCACTGGGGCGACTTGATCATGCCGTGCTCGTTGGGGCACTTCGACACCTGCACCTCGGTGCCGTTGTCCAGCCGGATCGTATCGTTGACCAGCGGTGCGTCGCACTTGCCGCAACTGGCGTTGACGCTCATCCCGCACTTCGGGCATTCGTAGGTTGCCATGGCAATGTCCTCCTCGATGGCTCTCGTCGGCGCGCACCGGCACGCCGCACGTTCGCCGAAAAGATAGCATGCCGAATGCTCGCGCGGCTACCGGGCGTTCAGCGCGGCAGTTCGGAATGCCCCATCAGGTACTCGTCGACTGCGCGCGCGGCCTGGCGGCCTTCGCGGATCGCCCACACGACCAGCGACTGGCCGCGCCGCGTGTCGCCGCAGGCGAAGATGTTGCCGATGCTGGTCCGGTAGTCGGCCTCGGTCGCCTTGACGTTGCCGCGCCCGTCGAGTTCCACGCCCAGGTCGCTGATCAACCCGTCGTGCACCGGGTGGACGAATCCCATCGCCAGCAGGATCAGCCCGGCTTCTATGACGAACTCGCTGCCGGGGATCTCCGACATCCGCCACTGGCCGTCGTCGCCCCTCTTCCATTGCAGCCGGGCGAGCTTCAGCCCGGCGACCTTGCCGTCGGCGCCGATGACCTCTTTGGACACCACCGACCAGTCGCGCTCGCAGCCTTCCTCGTGCGAGGTCGAACTGCGCAGCTTCAGCGGCCAGTCGGGCCAGGTGAGAAGCTTGTTCTCGTGCTCCGGCGGGCGCGGCATGATCTCGAGCTGGGTGACGCTCGCGGCGCGCTGACGGTTGGCCGTGCCGACGCAGTCCGAGCCGGTGTCGCCGCCTCCGATCACGATCACGTGCCGGCCGGTGGCGAGGATGTCTGGACCGCTGTAGCCCTCACCGCTCACCCGCCGGTTCTGCTGGGTGAGAAAGTCCATGGCGAAGTGCACGCCGTCGAGCTCCCTGCCCGGTACCTCGAGGTCACGCGGCTTCTCGGAGCCGCCGGCAAGGACGATGGCATCGTAGTCGTCGAGCAGTTTCTTCACCGGCACGTTGCGGCCGACGTGGCTGTTGGGGCGGAAGCGCACACCCTCGGCCTGCATCTGCGCGATGCGCCGGTCGATGAGTTCCGGGCTCATCTTGAAGTCGGGTATGCCGTAGCGCAGCAGACCGCCGATGCGCCGGTTCTTCTCGAACACGACGGCGCGGTGCCCGGCGCGCGCCAGCTGCTGGGCGCAGGCGAGCCCGGCGGGGCCCGAACCGACCACGGCCACGCGCTTGCCGGACTTGTGGCGCGGCACCTGCGGCACCACCCAGCCCTCCTGGAAGCCCCGGTCGATGATGGCGCACTCGATGGTCTTGATCGTCACCGGCTCGTCGTCGAGATTCAGCGTGCACGAAGCCTCGCACGGCGCCGGGCAGATGCGGCCGGTGAATTCCGGGAAGTTGTTGGTCGAGTGCAGGACGTCCAGCGCCTCGCGCCAGCGATCGTTGTAGACGAGGTCGTTCCACTCGGGAATGATGTTGTTGACCGGGCAACCCTCGTGGCAGAACGGAATCCCGCAATTCATGCAACGCGCCGCCTGGTCGCGGGTCTCACGTTCGCTGAGCGGCACCACGAACTCGCTGTAGCTCTCTACACGCTGCTCCACCGGCAGGTAGCCGCGGTCGCGGCGCCGGATCTCGAGGAATCCCGTCTCTTTGCCCATAGGTCTCGATAGTTCCCGTGATTTGGCGCGGCCGCGCGTTCGGCGGCCGGCGGTATGACTGAAGATTTCGGCCGCCGGCAGAGCGTTCAGGCTCCCACGGCCAGGTCGACGTCCTCGTGCGCCTCGTGCCGCACCTGCATGCGCTCCAGGGCCTTGCGGTACTCCACGGGCATGACCTTGACGAACTTGCGCTTGAACTCGTCCCAGTCGGCCAGGATCGCCGCGGCCTTGACGCTGCCCGTGTAGTGGTGGTGCCGCTCGATGAGCAATCTCAGGCGCTGCTCGTCGTAGCGCGTCATGTCGCGCATGAGCTCGACCAGGCCGTGCGCCTCGAGGTCGCCGCCCTGGTGGGCCGCGAGTTCCAGGGCTTCGTCTTCCTCGGAGATCGGCTCAAGGTCCACCATGGCCATGTTGCAGCGCGGCTCGAAGCGGCCGTCTTCGTTGAACACGTAGGCGATGCCGCCGCTCATGCCGGCGGCGAAATTGCGCCCGGTGTTGCCGAGCACCACCACGCAGCCGCCGGTCATGTACTCGCAGCCGTGATCGCCGACGCCCTCGACGACGGCGGTGACGCCGGAGTTGCGCACGCAGAAGCGCTCGCCGGCCACGCCGGCGAAGTACACCTCGCCGGCGATCGCACCGTACAGCACCGTGTTGCCGACGATGATGTTCTCGTCGGCCTTGATGCGGCTGTCCTTCGGCGGATACACGACGATGCGGCCGCCCGACAGGCCCTTGCCCGTGTAGTCGTTGGCCTCGCCCGCCAGCTCCAGGGTGATGCCCGCGGCGAGGAAGGCGCCGAAGCTCTGGCCGCCGTTGCCGCGCGCCTTGATGCGGATGGTGTTGTCGGGCAGACCCGCGTGGCCGTAGCGCCTTGCCACCTCGCCGGACAGCATGGCGCCGACCGTGCGGTTCACGTTGCGCACCACGAGGTCGTCGATGACCACCGGCGCACCGGACTCGAGCGCCGGCATGGCGCGCCGGATCAACTCGTGGTCGAGTGCCTGGTCGAGGCCGTGGTCCTGCTGCTGGCAGTTGTAGATGGCCACGTTGGCCGCCACCTCGGGCACCGTGAATATGCCGCTGAAGTCTAGACCTTCGGCCTTGAAATGGCTCACCGCGCGGCGCACGTCGAGCTGGTCGGCGTGCCCGATCATCTCGTTGAACGTGCGGTAACCTAGCTTGGCCATCCACTCGCGGGTCTCCTCGGCGATGAACATGAAGAAGTTCACCACGTCCTCGGGCTTGCCGACGAAGCGCTTGCGAAGCTGCGGGTCCTGGGTCGCCACGCCCACCGGGCAGGTGTTGAGGTGGCACTTGCGCATGTAGATGCAGCCCGCGGAGATCAGCGCGATGGTGCCGAAACCGACCTCGTCGGCGCCGAGCAGCGCGGCGATGACCACATCGCGGCCGGTGCGCATGCCGCCGTCGGCCTGCACCGCGATGCGCCCGCGCAGGTCGTTCATCACCAGCGTCTGGTGGGTCTCGGCGAGGCCGATCTCCCACTCCGAGCCGGCATTCATCACCGAGGTGATGGGGCTGGCGCCGGTGCCGCCCTCGGAACCCGAGATCAGAACGTGGTCGGCATGGGCCTTGGACACGCCCGCGGCCACCGTCCCCACGCCCACCTCCGACACCAGCTTGACGCTGATACGCGCGTTCGGGTTGACGTTCTTCAGGTCGTGGATCAGCTGCGCCAGGTCCTCGATGGAGTAGATGTCGTGGTGCGGCGGCGGCGAGATCAACCCGACGCCGGGCGTGGAGTGGCGCACCCGGGCGATCCACTCGTCCACCTTGTGGCCGGGCAGCTGCCCTCCCTCACCGGGCTTGGCGCCCTGGGCCATCTTGATCTGGATGTCGTCGGCGTTGACGAGGTACTCGGCATGCACGCCGAATCGCCCGGAGGCGATCTGCTTGACCCGCGAGCGCATCGAGTCGCCGTTCGGCAGCGGCTTGTAGCGCTCTGCCTCCTCGCCGCCCTCGCCGGTGTTGGAGCGCCCGCCGAGCCGGTTCATGGCGATGGCGAGCGTGGTGTGCGCCTCCCACGAGATCGAGCCGAACGACATCGCCCCGGTGGCGAAGCGCTTGACGATCTCGCTGGCCGGCTCGACCTCCTCGATCGGCACCGGGTCGCGGTCGTAGCGGAACTCGAACAGGCCGCGCAGGTTCATCACGCGATCACCCGGCTCGTCCATCACGGCCGAGTACTCCTTGAACTTCGAGTAGTCGCCGGCGCGAATCGCATGCTGCAGCAGGGATATGGTCTTCGGCGTCCACACGTGGTCCTCGCCGCGCAGCCGAAAGGCCAGTTCGCCGCCGACCTCGAGAGCGTTCGCCAGCGTCGGGTCGTCGCCGTAGGCGGCGCCGTGACGGCGCAGCGACTCCTCGGCGATGTGCGCAAGGCCAACTCCCTCGATCGCCGTGGCGGTGCCGGAGAAGTACTTGTCGACGAACTCGGACGACAGCCCGACCGCGTCGAAGATCTGCGCTCCGCAGTACGACTGGTAGGTGGAGATGCCCATCTTCGACATCACCTTCATCATGCCCTTGCTGATGGCCTTGATGTAGCGATGATGGGCCTCCTCGAGACTGATCTTCGGCTTCAGCGTCGGCAGCAGCCGGGCGATGGAATCCAGCGCCAGGTACGGATTGATGGCCTCGGCGCCGTAGCCCGCCAGCAGGCAGAAGTCGTGCACGCGGCGCGCCTCGCCGGTCTCGACCACCAGGCCGACGTCGGTGCGCAGTCCCTCGCGGATCAGGAAGTGATGCACCGCACCGGTGGCCAGCAGCGACGGGATGGCCACGTTGTCCGAATCGACGCCGCGGTCGGACAGGATGAGGATGTTGAAGCCGCGCTCCTCGACCAGCTGCTTGGCCTTCTCGCACAGTCGGTCGATGGCTGCGGCCATGCCCTCGGCCCCTTCGCTCACCGGGTATGTCAACGCCAGCGTGTAGGTGCGAAAGGTGCTTTCCTCGTAGTCCTCGATGCGGCGCACCTTCTCCAGGTCGACGCTCGACAGGATCGGCTGGTGCACCTCGAGACGCTTGTTCCGGCCGCCGCTGGTCAGGTCGAGCAGGTTCGGTCGCGGACCGATCAGCGATACCAGCGACATCACCAGCTCCTCGCGGATCGGGTCGATGGGCGGATTGGTGACCTGGGCGAAGTTCTGCTTGAAGTAGTCGAACACGAGCTTCGGCCGGTGCGACAGCACCGCCGGCGGCACGTCGCGGCCCATGGAGCCGACCGGGTCCTGGCCGCTGAGCGCCATCGGCTTCAAGAAGAAGTCCAGGTCCTCGCGGCTGTAGCCGAAGGCCTGCTGACGATCGAGCAGCGTGTCCGGGTCGGGCGGCATGGCGGCGACCTCGGCCGGCATGTCCTCGAGCTTGATCTGGGTCTCGTCGAGCCACTTCTGGTAGGGCTTGGCGCTGGCGAGCTGGTCCTTGATCTCGTCGTCGTCGATGATCCGGCCTTCCTCGAGGTCGATCAGGAACATGCGTCCCGGCTGCAGGCGCCATTTCTTGACGATGCGCTCCTCGGCGATGTCGAGCACGCCCATCTCCGAGGCCATCACCACCTTGTCGTCGTCGGTGATCAGGTAGCGCGCCGGCCTGAGGCCGTTGCGGTCCAGGGTGGCGCCGATCTGTCGGCCGTCGGTGAACGCCACCGCGGCCGGTCCGTCCCACGGCTCCATCAGGGCGGCGTGATACTCGTAGAAGGCGCGCCGCTTGTCGTCCATGAGCGGGTTGTCCAGCCACGCCTCGGGGATCATCAGCATCACCGCGTGGGCGAGCGAGTAACCGCCCGCCACGAGGAGCTCGAGGCAGTTGTCGAACGTGGCCGAGTCCGAGTTGCCGTCGCCGATCAGCGGCCACAGCTTGTCGAGATCGTCGCCCATCAGCTCCGATTTCATGTTGTGCCGGCGCGCGAGCATCCAGTTGATGTTGCCGCGCACGGTGTTGATCTCGCCGTTGTGGCAGAGGTAGCGGAACGGCTGCGCCAGCTCCCAGCTCGGAAAGGTATTGGTGGAGAAGCGCTGGTGCACCAGGGCCAGGGCCGACTCCATGCGCTCGTCGTTGAGATCGACGTAGTACTTCGGCAGGTTGGCGGCCAGTACCATGCCCTTGTACAGCAGCGTGCGCGCCGACATCGAGGCCACGTAGAAATGTTCGTGCCCCTCCGGAGCGAGGCCGTGTATGCGAAAGTGCGCCCGCTTGCGGATCACGAACAGCTTGCGCTCGAATGCGTCGGTATCGGCGCAGTTGTCGCCGCGTTCGACGATGAACTGGCGGATCACCGGTTCCAGCGGCTTGACCGAGAAGCCGAGGCAGGCGTTGTCGGTGGGCACGTCGCGCCAGCCGATGACGCGCTGGCCCTCCTCGGTGGCCATCTGCTCGAGGGCGAACTCGCACTCCTTCTGGGTCGACGGCTGGCGCGGCATGAACACCATGCCGACGGCGTAGTCGCCGGGCGCGGGCAGGTCCAGGCCGAGGGCCGCGCATTCCTCGCGAATCAGCCGGTCGGGCATCTGGATCAGGATGCCGGCGCCGTCGCCGGCCAGCGGATCGGCGCCGACCGCGCCGCGGTGGGTGAGGTTGGCGAGAATCTTCAGCCCGTCGCGAACGGTCTGGTGGCTCTTGCGGTTCCTGATGTCGGCGACGAAGCCGACTCCGCAGGAATCGTGCTCGTTGCGCGGGTCGTACAGGCCCGTGCGGCTTCTTGTGGCGCTTGGTGACATCGACAACCTCACAGGTTCGGCGCGCACCAGGCCCGACCTTGGGGACGGGGCGGGCGATGGCGAGCGAAAACTTCTCGTGCGAAACGCCGCGGGACCTCTCCGATCGACCGCGGCCGCAAAAATTCGAACCTTGCAAGATAGCGGGAAACCGTAAAATAATCCAGCCGATCAATTGTTTCGTTTCCATAAGCCGCCTTGATGCCGGCCGGTGGTCGCGGCCCGCGGGAGCGGTATCCCGGCAGGGGCTACGGCCTGTCTCCCTGTTCCCCGGATATACGCGTACACCCTTGTTTTCCTTGTCTCCATGCTCCCGCTGAGCGTCCGCTACCCGGTTCTCGTCGGGCTTCTCTCGGTGGCCGCCGCGGCAGCCGTCCTGTGGTCTCTCGGCACCGGTTCGATCGATATTGCACCACGTGAAATCGTGGCCGCTCTCTGGCACGGCGAAGGCCGCGACGCGACCATTGTCCAGGAACTCCGATTACCACGAACGTTGGGGGGATTCGTGGCCGGTGCGCTGCTCGCGCTGACCGGCACCATCCTCCAGGTCCTGCTCAGGAATCCCCTCGCCGATCCCTACGTGCTCGGCATCTCGGGCGGCGCCTCGGTGGCCGCGCTTGCGGCGCTGATGGCCGGCGCCGGCGCCTCCGTCGTGATGGGCGCGTCGGCGGGCGGCGCCGCGGCTTCCGCGGCCCTCGTGTTCGCGCTCGCGTACGGTCGGGGCGTGTGGTCCTCGACCCGGCTGCTGCTGACCGGTGTGGTGCTGGCCTCCGGGTGGGGCGCACTGATCAGCTTCATGCTTTCGCTAAGCCGCGACCAGCAGCTCTACAGCATGCTGTTCTGGCTGATGGGGGATCTGTCCGGTACCCGTCCGGGAATCGGCAGCGTGACGGTTCTCGTCGCCGGGGTGGCAATATGCGCGGCCAACGCCCGCGACATGAACCTGCTGGCTGGGGGCGAGATGCGCGCGCGCTCGCTCGGTGTCGAAGTCGGCCGTCTGCGCGTGATCCTGTTCCTGTGCGCATCGACGTTCACCGCGGCGGCCGTGGTTCTGGCCGGCACCATCGGTTTCGTGGGACTCGTGGTCCCGCACATGATCCGCCTCGTCGCCGGGGGCGACCACCGGGGACTCGTACCGGCGGCGGCACTGGCCGGCGGCATCCTGGTGGTGGTCGCCGACACCATTGCGCGCACGGTGATCGCACCGCAGCAACTCCCGGTTGGCGTGGTCACCGCCTTGATCGGCGTGCCACTGTTCCTGGTGCTGCTGCGCAAGACGTTGTCGGCAGGAGTGTCGTGATGCAACTCGAGGCGCACAACCTGCACGTCACCGTCGGCGGCATCGAAGTCTGCCGCGACCTCGATCTCGTGGTCGAACGCGGCGACATCGTCGCCATTCTCGGCGCCAACGGTGCCGGCAAGACCACCCTGCTGCATACGCTCGCGGGCCTCAGGAAGCCCGATGCCGGCCGCGTCGCCCTGCTCGGCCGACGGCTCGACGACTGGACGCCCCGCGAACGCGCGCAGCGCCTCGGCATCGTGTTCCAGGATCACCAGGACCCGCTGCACGCCAGCGTGATGCAGTCCGTCCTGGCCGGGCGCCACCCGTTCCTGGCGCCGTGGCGCGGCGAGACCGCGGAAGACGTCGACATCGCCACCGGCGCGCTGGAGCAGACCGGCATGCTGGCGAAACGCGCGCTCCCGGTGTCAGTGCTTTCCGGGGGCGAGCGCAAGCGCGTGGCGCTCGCCTCGCTTCTGGCCCAGCGGCCCACGGTGTGTTTGCTCGACGAACCGAACACCCATCTCGACCTGCATCACCAGGTCAGCGCCCTGGACGTCGTGGTTCGCCACGTGGTCGAACAGGGCGGCTGCGCGGTCATGGTCCTGCACGACGTCAATCTCGCCTTGCGGTTCTGCGGCCGCGCGCTGCTCCTGTTCGGCGCCGGTGAAACCCTGCACGGCCCCGCCGACGAGGTGCTCACCAGCGAGAATCTGGGCCGCCTGTATCGCCACCCGATGCGGGAGTTTCGCGACGGGCAGTCGCGCTGCTTCATTCCGGGATAGCCCGCGGCCCGGTCGCGTCACTCCGGCCCCGGGAACGGGCCTATGCGACTTCGCTTGTGTTCGATCTGGAACACGTTGCTGTACAGGTTGGCCACCCATTGCTTGCCCTCGGTGGTCAGTTCCAGGTAATCGATGGCCGGCTGGATGTGCGGCTCCACGTGCTCCCAGAAAAACTCGGGATATTTCTCCGACAGGTCGGCGGGGCTTTCGTAGCCGAGTTCGCCGGCCACCCCCATCTCCACGAACTCGTGGTAGAGCGCGTTGATCTTGCGGTGGTAGTACGGGTCCGCGAGTTGGCCTATGAGGTCGGCTGCACGCACCAGCGCGGCCTCGGACGTGTCCTCGCGGTAGTCCTCGTGATCGGGAACCGGGAAACGCGTGAGCTCGATGGAGCGCATGATGCGCTGCTCGTCGATGTAACTAGAACCGGTGAAACGCTCGCGCGCATAGATCCTGCCGCGCTCGATGTGATAGGGCGCGAGCGATGCATCGGAGGCGCCTCGCGGCGGCGTGTATCTTCGTCCACTTTCGTCGATCACCACGTCGCGCTCGCCGTCGCCGCGACACACCCCGCGCACGTATCCGATGTCGTGAATCAGAAGCGCGCACATGTAGTGCAGCCAGTCCTCGGGTGTCAGCGCCTCGGATAGCAGGCGTCCGCGGATGATCTGCTGGCCCACCAGGGTAACCATCATCGTGTGCTCGACGTCGTGGTACAACGCGTCGGTGTTGCCGATGCGTTCGAGCACCTGGCGCGCGGCACCGCCGAGGTAGGCCGCATATTCCGGGTTGCGGTTGGAGAAGTACCTCAGGTAGTTCTCGGCCAGGTAGTCGCCAAGATCCCTGGCCATGATCGATGTCGGATTGAGCATGACGGGCGCCACCTCACCGGGCCGGTTGCCGCGCGAAGCGCCAGTATAGCGGCTTTCGATCGCACGGACCGCGCCGCGGCGGGGTCGGTACCAGTCAGTGGCAAAGCCTCGGTACCAGCCCGTCGAGCATGTCGAGGCAGCGCTCAAGCTGGTCGAAGCTGACGAACTCGTCGGGCTTGTGGGCCTGGTTGATGGAGCCCGGGCCGCAGACCACGGTGGATATGCCCATCTCCTGGAACAGGCCGGCCTCGGTACCGAAGCTGACCACGGTAGTGTCGTTGCCGGTCAGTTCGCGCGCGATGCGGATGGCTTCGGACTCGGACACCGGCTCCAGGCCGCCCACCTCGCCGACGACGTGCGTGACGAGATCGGCATCGGGGCATACCCGGCGCATGCGCGGCAGCAGTTCCTCGCTGGCGTAGCGGTTGATTCTCTCGAGCGCGTAGCGCGCGTCGTCGCGATTGACCGGGCGCATCTCCCAGTCGACCTCGCAATGCCGGGCGATGACGTTGCGCGCAATACCGCCGGCGATGCGGCCGGTCTGGATGGTGCTCCACGGCGGGTCGAACGGACTGCCGGCTGGAGCACGCGTCTTGAGTTCCTCGGCAACCTCCATCAGGCGGGAGATGAACCGCACCGCGTACTCGACCGCGTTGACGCCGCGGTCGGGCACAGAGCAGTGTCCTTCCAGGCCGGTGAACACGGTATGGTACTCGTAGCAGCCCTTGTGCCCCTCGATGACTCCCATGCCGGTCGGCTCGCCGATGATGCAGACCGACGGCCGGATGCCGCGGCGCGAGAGCTGTTCCAGCATCAGCGGCGCACCCAGGCAACCGACTTCCTCGTCGAAGCTGAAGGCGAAGTGCACCGGGCGCACGAGCGCGGCCTCGCGGAACTTCGGCGCCATGGCCAGGGCGCAGGCGATGAACGCCTTCATGTCGCAGGACCCGCGGCCGTAGACATTGCCGTTGCCGATGCTGGCCCGGAACGGGTCGACGGTCCACGGCTGGCCCTCGACCGGCACCACGTCGGTGTGGCCGGACAGGATGAAGCCGCCGTCGGTTTCGGGGCCGAGCGTGGCGAACAGGTTGGCCTTGTTGCCGTCTGCGTCGTAAGTCAGTTCGGTGCGGGCGCCGAGGCCCTCGAGGATCTCGCCGGCATAGCCGATCAGGTCGAGGTTGGAATCGGCCGACACGGTCGGAAAACCGATCAGGTCGGTAAGTATGGTGACGCTGCGTTCGAGATTCATGACGTCCTCTCGCGATGGGGCGGCCCGGAACCATGAACATGGGCCCGGGCCTCGCCGTTGTCAATCTGCTACCGGTTCATTCCTTGATGAAGAGCTGCCGCGGCACGTGGGCGAGACACTCGGCCGGACCTTCCTCCTTGATGAGGATGGTCTCCGTGATCTCGATGCCCCACGTGTCCATCCACAGGCCCGGCATGAAGTGAAAAGTCATGCCCGGCAGCAGCACGCTGTGGTCGGTCTGCCGGAAACTGATGGTGCGCTCGCCCCAGTCCGGCGGGTAGGAAATCCCCACCGGGTAGCCGCAGCGGCCTTCGCGCTCGATGCCGGCGCGTTCCAGCGCGGAGTAGAACGCGTTGGCGACATCGGCCGCGCGGTTGCCGGTGCGCGCCGCCTCGAGGCCGTTCTCGAGACCCTCGATAATGGCTTTTTCCGCCTCGATCATCTCCTTGGGCGGCGTGCCGAGATACGTCGTGCGGCACAGCGGCGCGTGGTAGCGCCTGTAGCAGCCGGCGATCTCGAAGAACGTGCCGGCGCCCTTGTTCAGCTCCCGGTCGTCCCAGGTCAGGTGGGCCGCCGAGGCGTCGATGCCGGTGGGCAGGAGCGGCACGATGGCCGGGTAGTCGCCGCCGTAGCCGTCGGCGCCGGTGATCGCCTGGCGGTAGATCTCGGCGACCAGCTCGTTCTTGCGCACGCCGGGCTGCATCTTCTCGTTGATGCACTTGTGCATCTCCTCGACGATGCGCGCCGCGCGCCGCATGTAGGAAAGCTCGGTTTCCGACTTGACGCCGCGCTGCCAGTTGATGAGGCCGGTCGCGTCGACGAAGGTGGCATTGGGAAGGTTGTGCTTCAGGGACTCGAAGGCGGCGGCGGAGAAGTAGTAGTTGTCCATCTCCACGCCGATGCGCACCACGTCCCACATGCGGTCGCGGAAGTAGGCCGACAGGTGATCCATGGGATGCCTGTCGGTGGACTGCACGTAGTGGTCCGGGTACTCGAGAATGGAGTCCTCGGGCATGTACACGGTGCGCCGCGCACCGTTGGCGTCGATGCTGCGGCCCCACCAGTACGGTCCGTCGCTGAGCGACACGAACACCGCCTGGTGGACGTAGAACGACCAGCCGTCGTAGCCGGTCAGCCAGGCCATGTTGGACGGGTCGACGGTGATCAGTACCTCGATTCCGGCGGCCTCCATGGCGCCGCGCACCTTGGTCAGCCGTTCGCCGTATTCTTCGCGGCTGAATGGCAGTTCGACATCAGGCATGATGACAAGTTCTCCGTGTGTGGCAAAATCGTCCGGAATCGGGACGGTCCGGGACAAAAAGGCGGTAGTTTAGTGCCGCGGCGGCGGCCGATATCGCGCGCAAGCGACCTCGACTACACCGATTGCGAAATGTTTTGCGCTGCCGGGACCCTTCGCTACAATCGGCGCGGTCATCAACCAGGGAGACAAGGACAATGACCGAACCGGCCTTCGTCGACGTGCTGCGCGCCGCGCGCAACATCGACGGCCTGGTGACCCGCACCCCGCTACTGCCGAGCGCCGTCCCGGCGGCAAGCGAGATCCTCCTCAAGCCCGAATACCTGCAGCCGTCCGGCGCGTTCAAGCTGCGCGGGGCGACCAACGCGCTCGCCTGCCTCGACGAGGACGCGCGGCGGCGCGGCGTGGCGTGCTGCTCGACGGGCAACCACGGCCGTGCCGTGGCGTACGCGGCACGCCGGCTCGGCATCGGCGCCACGGTGTGCCTGTCCGAACTTGTCCCGGCCAACAAGGTCCGGGCAGTCGAGGCGCTGGGCGCCGAGGTGCGGCGGATCGGCGAAAGCCAGGACGAGGCGCAGCGCGAAGTGAACCGGATGATCGAGCACGAGGGCGTGACCGACATTCCACCGTTCGACCACCCCGACGTCATCGCCGGCCAGGGTACCATCGGCCTGGAGATCCTTGCCGAGCGCCCGGACGTCGCGTGCATCGTGATACCGCTATCGGGCGGGGGGCTCGCCGCGGGCGTGGCGCTGGCGGCCAAGACCATCAACCCGCGCATCCGCATCGTCGGCATCAGCATGTCGCGCGGCGCCGCCATGGCGACCTCCCTCGACGCCGGCCGGCCGGTGGACGTGACCGAGGTTCCCACCCTGGCCGACTCCCTCGGCGGCGGCATCGGCCTGGCCAACCGCTACACCTTCGAGCTGTGCCGACGCCACGTCGACGAGGTGATCCTGCTAGACGAGGACGAGATCTACGCCGGCATGCGCTCGCTTTACTTCACCGACCGCATCGTCGCCGAGGGCGCCTCCGCGGTGGCCCACGGTGCGCTGGCTGCCGGCAAGCTCGTGCTCGACGGGCCGACGGTATTCATCATCAGCGGCAACAACGTGGACATGGAAACGTTCACCCGCATCGTCAACAACGCGCCGGTCGAGGTCGGCGAACTCACCGTGGGAGGGAAACAGGTTGCGTGACATCTTCATTCTGACCGAACACGAGCTGCGCGAAGCCGTGCAGCTCGACCTCGAGGCCGTGGACGTGGTCGAGGCGGCGTTTCGCGCGCTGGCCGGCGGCAAGGTGGTGATGCCGCCGATCCTGTCCATGGAGATCCCCGACGCCAACGGCGAGGTGGACGTCAAGACGGCATACATCCCCGGCTTCGACGGTTTCGCCATCAAGGTCAGTCCCGGCTTCTTCGACAACC
>CBFGVH010000011.1:0-43223 GCA_965652415.1 uncultured Gammaproteobacteria bacterium
GGCGGCGGCGATGACCTCGTCGTCGCGCATCGAGCCGCCGGGCTGGATCACCGCCCGGATGCCGGCCTCGGCGGCGGCGTCGATACCGTCGCGGAACGGGAAGAACGCGTCCGACGCCATCACCGAGCCGGCCACCTCGAGGCCGGCATCGGCCGCCTTGATGCCGGCGATGCGCGCCGAGTACACGCGGCTCATCTGGCCGGCGCCGACGCCGATCGTGGCGCGATCGCGGGCGTAGACGATGGCGTTCGACTTGACGAACTTGGCCACCGTCCAGGCGAACAGCAGGTCGTCGACCTGGTGCTCGTCGGGCGCCACCGCGGTGACCACTCGCAGGTCGTCGCGGGTGATCCTTCCGGTATCCTTGTTCTGCATCAGCAGCCCGCCGCTGACTCGCCTCAAGTCCGGGTAACCCTCTTCGAACATGAGCCCGCCGCCGCCTTCGAGCACACGGATGCCGGGCTTGTCGGCGAGCACCGCGAGGGCCTCGTTGTGCACCGTCGGCGCGATGATGACTTCGACGAACTGGCGCTCGACGATGGCCCGCGCGGTGTTGGCGTCGAGGGTGCGGTTGAAGGCGATGATGCCGCCGAATGCCGAGGTGGGATCAGTTGTGAAGGCGCGCTCGTAGGCGGACAGGATGTCCGCCGCGGCCGCCACCCCGCACGGGTTGGCATGCTTGACGATCACGCATGCGGGATCGTCGAAGCTCTTGACGCACTCGAGCGCGGCGTCGGTATCGGCCACGTTGTTGTAGGACATGGCCTTGCCCTGCAGCTGGCGGCTGGCGGCGAGCGAACCGGGCTCGCAGTAGTTGTCGCGGTAGAAGGCGGCGTCCTGGTGGGGGTTTTCGCCGTAGCGCATCACCTCGAGGCGGGTGAACTGCAGGTTGAGCACCGCCGGAAAACCCTGCGGCCGGTTGCTCTCGCCGAGGCTGCTCAGGTAGTTGGAGATGGCGCCGTCGTAGCGGGCGGTGGCCGCGAACACCTTGAACGCCAGCCGCCGCCTCGTCTGCGCGCAGATGCCGCCGTCGGCGGCGAGCTCGTCGATCACGGCCTGGTAGTCGCCGGCATCGGTGAGGACGGTGACGCTGGCGTGGTTCTTCGCCGCCGCGCGAAGAAGCGTGGGGCCGCCGATGTCGATGTTCTCGATGGCGTCCTCGAACGTGCAGTCGTCCCTTTGCACGGTTGCTTCGAACGGGTACAGGTTGACCGCGACGAGATCGATCGGCGGTAGGCCGTGCTCCGCCATGACCATGTCGTCGATTCCACGGCGGCCGAGGATGCCGCCGTGAATTCTCGGGTGAAGCGTTTTCACGCGGCCGTCCATCATCTCGGGAAAACCGGTGAAGTCGGACACCTCGATGACGTCGATGCCGCTGTCGGCGAGCAGCTTCGCGGTGCCGCCCGTGGAGAGGATCCGGGCTCCGTGGGCCGAGAGCGCGCGCGCCAGTTCAACCACCCCTGTCTTGTCCGAGACGCTGATCAGGGCGTGTTCGATTTTTCGGATATCGGTGCTCATGAATGTGTGTCTGGATGAGTCGGGGTGGGTTCGCCGCCGCGGCAGGGCGGCGGCCTCTCATTCGATGCCGTAGTGGACGAGCTTCTTGCGAAGGGTGTTGCGGTTGATGCCGAGGTAGCGGGCGGCGCGCGACTGGTTGCTGCCGGCGTAGTTCATCACCGCCTCGAGCAGTGGCCGCTCGACCTCGGCCAGGACGAGATCGTACAAGCCCGAAGGCGCCTCGCCCTGGAGCTGCCTGAAGTACTGCTCGAGGGCGCGCTCGATGCATTGACAAAGCGGCCCCGGTCCGTGTTCGGTCATGCGGCTTGCGAGACTTGATGATAGCGCTTGGAATTCACTCGTCCGGGCCGACGTGCCGGTTCGGTCCATCGCCGGATCCGTCGACGCCGACCGCCGGTGCGGCCGAAGCGGTCGATCCGCCAGGCGATGTGCCTGCGCCCCGTCTGCACATCCGCTTCCTGGCAGGGGCGTGCAGGTCGGCGACAAGGTCGCGAAGGATAGCATGTTTCTCCCTCGCCCCGGCGCGGCCGGGGTGCGCCGCGCTAGCGCGGCGGACCGGCAACCACTTCGGTTTCGAAACCGACGGCGTTCTCGTTGGGATAGGCGAGATTGATGGATGCGACCGCCAGGATGCCCGGATCGAGCAGCGTCCCGGAACCCTCGGTGCCGAGGTACTCGGCCGGCGTGTACGTGCGTCGGCCGACGATGCGCCCGTCCGTGTCGCTCAGCGTCAGTTGCAGTGCCGGGTAGGGCTGGGCGAACGACGCCTGGTTGATCAGGTTCACGTTGATGCGAATGGCGCCCGGCACGTCGGGGTGCAGGTCGACACGGGTCTGGGCGATGCGTATCGCGCCGGGATCGGCGCGCACCGGCGCGCTGCATCCCGCCATGTCGCAGAACATGCTGATGAACGGGCGCGTTTCGGCAATGGCGTACAGCTCGTCGACGAGCAGGTAGCGCACCTGCAGCACCACCGCAACCACGAGGGCGAGCACACCGCTTGCCCACAGCAGCCGTGCGCCGCCGCGACCGCGCTCGGGCATGGCCACCCAGTTCACGTTGGAGTCGATGCGTGCGGCGGGCGTTGCCGCCGCGGCTTCGGCCCTGCGCCCGGGGCGCTCCGGTGCTTTCAGGGAGATGGCGGGACGGCGCTTGAGCACCGGGCGCGAACGCGGGGCCGGCGCCTGTCCGCGCGGCCGGCGCGGCACCAGTCCGTCGTCCGCGGTGACCCGCAGGCCGCCGGCGTCCGCGTCGTCGAGGCGCGGCTCGCGGCGGCGCTCGTCGGCCCTGGAGGCGGGCGACGCCCGTCGGTCGTCGTCGTGATCGATGGTGAAGTCCTCATCCAGGGCGAGTGTGCGGCGAATGTCGTCGTCGCTGATGTCGACCGAGTCGGGTTCCGTGTCCCGGGTCGCCGCGGAATCGTCGTCCAGGCCGGCATGCTCGGGCCACGTCAGTGATGCGCCTGCCGCCGGCCCGAAATCTTCGGCATTGTCGTCGAGCGTTTCCCCGGCGCGGTCCTCGTCGCGGGACCGGGCCGCGGGAGCCGTGTCTTCCTCGATGTAGGCGTCGAGGAACTCGACATCGTCGAAGTCGATGTCGTCGCCGTCGGCGTTCGCGGTCCGGGTCCCGGCCACGTCATCGGCCCGTTCGGCAATCGGCGGCGATTCGACGGCCGGCTCGACATGGTCGCCTGCCACGGCGTCGTCTCCCGTCCACGTCGTCGACGAATCGTCGTCGTATTCGTTCTCGTATTCGTACTCGTCGACGAGATTCCAGGTCGCGTTGAACACGTTCTCGCAGTCGCCGCAGCGCACCAGGCCCGCCTTGACCGCGAGAATCTCCTCGGTCACGGAAAACACGGTTAGGCACTTGGGGCACTGGGTGTACATCGTCGGGACCTGTTGATCAGGCGGCCAGCAACAACCATTCGCCGCGCGCATACGCGGTGAATTCGAGATCCGGGTAGGCGTGCTCCACCCGGGCACGCTGTCGGTCGAGTATACCCGACAGCAGCAGGCGTCCTCGCGGCCCCAGGGCGCTGGTCAGCACCGGGGCCAGTTCGACGAGCGCATCGGCGAGGATGTTGGCCACCACCACGTCGGCCGTGAAGCCCATGCCGTCGATCAGCCGGCCAATCCCGTCCGCTTCAAGCACTTCGATCCGGTCGGCGACGGCGTTGACCGAGGCGTTGGCGCGTGTCGCCTCGACGGCGCGCGGATCGACGTCGCAGGCGAACGCCCGCCGGGCCCCGAGTTTCACGGCGGCGATGGCGAGGATCCCGGAGCCGCAGCCGAAGTCCAGCACGGTTCGGCCGGCGAGATCCATGGCCGCCAGGCGCTCGAGGCAGAGGTGGGTGGTCTCGTGGGTGCCGGTTCCGAATGCCAGGCCCGGATCGATGACGACGTTGACGGCATCCGTTACGGGTGGCGTTGTCCAGCTCGGGCAGACCCACAGGGCGGTCGTGATCCGCACCGGCTTCATGGATTCGAGGCAGGCGCGCTCCCAGTCGCGTTCGGCTATGTCCTCGACCTCGCACGCGCCGGGCGCGAGGTCGAACACGCGGCCGAGGCAGTCGATGACTGGCTCGAGGTCGACGTCGCCCGGGAACAGGGCCGATACCCGGGTACTTCGCCAGTGCTTCATGGTCGGCGCGGCGAGATCGAAACGCTCTTCGCCGTCGCCGGACTCGGCGCTGACAGCCACCGCGCCGAGGGACTCGAGCAATTCGGCGGCGGCATCGGCGGCCACGCCCGGCAGGGACACCGCAAGCTGCCGCCAGTGGTCCGGGCGCACCCGCTCTCCTGTTCCGGCCTCGGGCACGTCGTCAGTCTGCAAGCAGCTTTTCCAGGTAGTGAATGGTCACCGGGGCGCGCCTGAACTCGGCGTCGGTGACCAGCCGCTGGTGCAGCGGAATGTTGGTGCGGATGCCGTCGATGACCATCTCTTGCAGCGCGCCGTGCATGCGCGCCATGGTCTCTTCTCGGTCGGCGCCGTAGGTGATCACCTTGGCGACCATGGAATCGTAGTACGGCGGCACCGTGTAGTTGCCGAACAGGTGGGAGTCGACCCGGACACCGGGACCGCCGGGCGGGTGGTACTGCGTCACGCGCCCGGGCGAGGGCATGAAGGTCTCCGGGTCCTCGGCGTTGATGCGGCATTCCATGGCGTGGCCGGTGATGGAGATGTCGTCCTGGGTGAACGGCAGCACTTCGCCGGCGGCGATGCGTATCTGCTGCTTGACGATGTCGATGCCGGTAACGAGCTCGGTCACCGGATGCTCGACCTGCACCCGCGTGTTCATCTCGATGAAGTAGAACTCGCCGTTGTCGTAGAGGAACTCGAAGGTGCCGGCACCGCGGTAGCCGATGACCCGGCAGGCCTCGGCGCAGCGGTTGCCGATGCGCGCACGCGCCGCCTCGTCGATGCCCGGCGCCGGCGCTTCCTCGATCACCTTCTGGTGGCGGCGCTGCATGGAGCAGTCGCGATCGCCGAGATGCACCGCGTTGCCGTGCGTGTCGGCCAACACCTGGAACTCGACATGGCGCGGGGTCTCCAGGTACTTCTCCATGTAGACCACGTCGTTGGAGAAGGCGGCGCGCGCTTCGCCGCGGGTCAGCCGCACCGCATTGAGCAGCGCCGCCTCGGTGTGCACCACCCGCATGCCCTTGCCGCCGCCGCCGCCGGCTGCCTTGATGATCACCGGGTAGCCGATGCGCGCGGCGGTCTCCACGATGCGGTCGTTGTCCTCTGGCAGGGGGCCGTCGGAGCCCGGCACGCACGGCACGCCGGCCTCCTTCATCGCGGCGATGGCGGAGATCTTGTCGCCCATCAGGCGAATGGTCTCGGCGCGCGGGCCGATGAACGCGAAGCCGCTCTGCTCGACGCGCTCGGCGAAGTCGGCGTTCTCGGACAGGAAGCCGTAGCCCGGATGGATGGCGCCGGCGTCGGTGACTTCGGCGGCGGCGATGACCGCGGGGATGTTGAGATAGCTCTCCGCCGCCGCCGGCGGTCCGATGCACACCGACTCGTCGGCGAGGCGCACGTATTTCGCCTCGCGGTCGGCGGTGGAATGCAGGGCCACGGTCTTGATGCCGAGCTCGCGGCAGGCACGCAGGACGCGCAGGGCGATCTCGCCGCGGTTGGCGATCACGATCTTGTCGAACATGGTTCGCCCCGCCTAGCCGATGATGAAAAGCGTTTCGCCGTACTCGACCGGATCGCCCGAGTTCTTCAGCACCTTGACGATGGTGCCCGAGCGGTCGGCCTCGATCTGGTTGAAGATCTTCATCGCCTCGATGATGCACAACGTTTCGCCCTCCTCGACCCTGGAGCCGACGCTGACGAACGGCGGCGAACCTGGGCCCGACGAGGCGTAGTAGGTGCCGACCATCGGCGAGGCGACCTTGTGTCCGCCCGGTTCCTCGGCGGTTTCCGTCGCGGGCCTGGCCGGCGCCGGGTGAGCCGTCGGCGGCGCGGGCGGCGGCGCGTACGCGGGCATGGCCGTGCCAGAGGGGTGGCGGCTCAGGCGGATGGACTCCTCGCCCTCGCAGATCTCGATCTCCGAGAGTTGGGACTCTTCCAGCAGTTCAATGAGTTTCTTTACCTTGCGTATGTCCATGGGTCCTTCGGTGCTCTCGTTGAAGGCGTGCGACGGCGGCGTCCAGCGCCAGCAGGTAACCCTGCGCGCCGAGGCCGCAGATCACGCCCTCGGCAATGGCGGAGAAGTAGGAATGGCGACGAAAGGGCTCCCTGGCGTGGATGTTCGACAGGTGCACCTCGATGAAGGGGATGCCGACCGCGGCCAGGGCGTCGCGCATGGCGATGCTGGTATGGCTGTAGGCCGCCGGGTTGACGATCATGTAGCGCACCCCGGCCGCGGGCGCCTGCTGGATCAGGTCGACCAGTTCGCCCTCATGGTTGGACTGCCGCGATTCGATGGTGACGCCGGCCTCGCGCGCCGCCTCGGTCAGCCGCCTGTCGATGTCGCCGAGGGTGTCGGTGCCGTAATGGCCCGGCTCGCGGCTTCCGAGCAGGTTGAGGTTGGGGCCGTTGAGAATCAGGATGTCGGTCATCGGCGGCGCGCGTTGAAAAACTCGCGCGAATTATCGGGCCTTTGGCCGTTCATGTCTAATTTATGAATTTTGCTGGCCGGTTCGGCGAAATTTGACCCTCGATTGGCACTGTCGCGCCCGGGAGCTACTTAAGGGTGGCGTCGACAAATGCCCGGATCTCCTCGCCGCTGACCTTGCCGAGCTTGCTGCCGACCACCCGGCCGGCGGCATCGAACGCGACGGTGAACGGCAGGGCGCCGGTGTTGCCGTAGCGGGCCATCAGTTCCATGCCCTCGGTCTCGGCCACGAGCGACGGATAGTTGAACCCCATCTCTTCCATGAACTGCCGAACCGGCTCGGGCTCGTCGATGGCGACGCCGAGCACGTTCAGTCCCCGCGGGCCGAACTCGCGCTGCGCCTCGACCAGTTCGGGAACCTCCTCCCGGCACGGCGCGCACCACGTCGCCCAGAAGTTGACGATCAGCGGCTTGCCGCGCCATTCCTCGGCGTCGCGGGTGCGCCCCTCGCTGTCGGGTAGCCGGAATTCCGCCAGCGTGGCGGCGCCAGCCGGTTGCGCCGCACGCTGGCGGTACTCGCCGACGAAGTAGCCGGCAGCGAGGGCGGCGGCGCCCGCGACAAGAAACAGCAGCACGTGGCGCAGGTTGAAACGTTGCATGACCAAGGTCACCCGCTGTCCGCGCCGGGTCCGTCGACAGGGCACCGCCTCGGCGGACAGCAAAGAAAATTCAAAGGCTTGCGGCACATCGCCGCGGCGAAACGCCGGTGCCGGACTGTACCCAAGATGGCACGGGTTTGCCAGTCGCGACGCCCCCGGAGGGCACCGGGGGCAAGGGCGACGGAAGGACAGGCACGTATTACTTGCAATATGTTAAAAGTGATGTTCTAAACTTGCTTTATTAACTAATAAGAGTTATAAATCGGGCTCGGGACTTGAACTGGTTTGTGACACTTTGATCTCCGCACCGCAAATGAAGGCCGCGCGCGCCCTGCTCGGCCTCGACCAGCGAGCGCTGGCCGAGGCCGCGGGGCTGTCGCTGCCCACCATTCAGCGCATGGAAGGCAGCGGCGGACAGGTTCGCGGCAACGTGGAGTCCCTGGTGCGGGTGGTCGACGCTCTCGACCGACTCGGCATCGAACTGATCGGCGAGGGCGCAGCGAGCCATGACGGCGGCCGCGGCGTTCGCCTGAAGAACCCCGCGTAACGGAAAGAGACGCCGGGGTGTCGTTTCCCTCGCCGATGGCGCTGGCCCAGTGGGCCGTCGTGCTGGCACTGGTATCCGCCACGTCGGCGCTCGGCGCCGGCCGTCGGCCGCTCGTCCTGCGTTCGGTATCGTTTCCGCTGTTCGTCGCTGCCGGCGTGGCGGCGTTCGCCGCCGGGTTTGCCGCGCTTGCCGGCGGCCAGGTGGTCACCGCGACCCTTCCGCTCGGTCTGCCCGGGATGCCGTGGCGGCTGCGAGTCGATGCACTGGCCGGCTTTTTCCTGTGCGTGATCGGCGCGGTGAGCACGGCGGTCGGCATCTACGGTCCCTCGTACGTGCGCGGTTTCGACCACCGTCGCGATTCCCTCCCGGTGCTCGGCGGCTTCGCCGGCCTGTTCCTTGCGGCGATGCTGGCGGTGGTACTGGCCGACGACGCCTTCTCGTTCATGGTGGCCTGGGAGGCGATGTCGCTCGCGTCGTACTTCCTGGTGGCCTTTCATCACGACAGCGCGGCAAGCCGCCGTGCGGCGTTTCTCTACCTGTTGATGGCCCACGCCGGGGGCCTTGCCATACTGCTCGGCTTCGCGGTCCCGTTCGCGTTCGCGGGTGCCGTCGACTTTGCCTCGATGCGCGCCGCGACTTTGCCCGTGCCCTGGTCCACCATCGCATTCGCCCTTGCCTTCGTCGGCTTCGGCATGAAATGCGGACTCGTGCCGCTGCACGCGTGGCTGCCCCAGGCTCACCCGGCAGCGCCGGCCCACATCTCCGCCTTGATGTCCGGCGTCATGCTGAAGATCGCCGTTTACGGGTTCATAAGGGTCGTGTTCGATCTCGTCGGCAACGTCGACTGGCAGTGGGGCGTGGTCGCGGTGGCGGTCGGCAGCGTGTCCGCATTGTTCGGGGTGCTCGCGGCCATGATGGAGACCGACCTCAAGCGGCTGCTCGCGTGGTCGTCGGTGGAGAACCTCGGGATCATCTTCGTCGGCCTGGGGCTCGCCCTGGTGTTCTTCGGCGCGGGCCACCGCGTTGCGGGGATACTGGCGTTCACGGCGGCGCTCTACCATGTGCTCAATCACGCGCTGTTCAAGTCGCTGCTGTTCCTCGGTGCCGGCGCGATCGCGCACAGCGCTCACGAGCACGATCTCGAGCAGATGGGAGGATTGCTGCGGCGAATGCCGTGGACCGGCGTGATGTTCCTCGTCGGCTGCCTGTCGATCTCGGCGCTGCCGCCGTTCAACGGTTTCGTTTCCGAGTGGCTGACCTTCCAGGCCGCATTGCAGGCCTGGCAACTCGAAGGCGGCGTGCTGCGCAGCCTCGTGCCGGTCGCCACCGCGGTGCTGGCGCTCACCGGCGCGCTGGTGGCGGCGACTTTCGTCAAGGTATACGGCATCGGCTTTCTAGGCCGGGCGCGCAGCCGCCACGTGCGCCGCGCGCGGCCGGTGCCGCTGTCGATGCGCGTGGGCCAGGCGCTGCTGGCGCTGCCGTGCATCCTGCTCGGCGTGTTTCCCGGCGTCGTGATCGCCATGATCGACCGCGTTACCGAACAGTTGCTGGATGGCTCACTGCCGGAAGCCACGGCGCACGGCTGGCCCTGGCTGACGCCGGTGTCGCCCGAGACCGCCAGTTACAGTGCTCCCCTGCTGGTCGTGATCATCGCGCTCGCCATGGCCGCCGTCGCCTGGTCGCTCGGGCGCGGTGCAGTGCGGCGGGTGCGACGCTCGGATCCATGGGATTGCGGATTCGCGGTCCCCACGGAGCGCATGCAGTACACTGCCGCCGCGTTCGCCCAGCCGATACGACGGGTATTCGGCGCGCTGTTTCTCATCGAGGAGTCCGTTTCCGCGCAGCCGGGCGGCGCCGTGCGTCACCAGCTGACCATTGGCGATCGTACCTGGCCGCTTGCCTACCTGCCACTCGCCCGCGTCGTCCACACCGTTTCGCGACAGGTCGTCCGATTGCAGTCCGGAAGCGTGCGCGTGTATCTCGGCCTGACCCTGACCACCCTGCTGGTATTGCTGTGGATCATCTCCTGAACGCGCCGGCTTGGATCATGGCGGCACTGCAGGGGGTGCTGTACCTGGTGCTCGGCCCCTGGCTTGTCGGCTGGGTTCGCCTCGTCAAGGCGCGGCTCGCCAACCGCCGCGGTGCGCCCGCGCACCAGCCCTGGCGTGATCTCGTCCGGTTGTTCGGCAAGGAGGCGCGCGTCGCCCATACCGCCTCGCCCCTGTTTCGCATCGCGCCGTACGTGGTCTTCGTCGCGACCGCGCTGGCGGCCGCAACGGTGCCCCTGGTCGCGGTCGAACTGCCGACTGCCGTCATTGCGGACATCATCGTGCTGGCGGGGTTGCTGGCGCTGGCCCGGTTCTTCCTCGCGCTGGCCGCCATGGACGTCGGCACGGCCTTCGGCGGCATGGGCGCCTCGCGCGAGATGATGGTGTCCGCGCTCGCCGAACCGGCCCTGCTGATGGGGGTGTTCACCGTTGCCATGCAGGCCCACTCGACCAACCTGTCGAGCGTCGTGTCCCACCAGCTCGAACTCGGACTGGTGCTCAAGCCGTCGATGCTGTTCGCGCTGACCTGCCTGGCGCTGGTGGCAGTCGCCGAGACCGGCCGAATCCCGGTGGACAACCCGGCCACCCATCTCGAGCTGACCATGATCCACGAGGCCATGGTGCTCGAATACTCCGGCCGCCACCTCGCGCTGATGGAATGGGCGGGGCAGGTGAAGCTCGTGCTTTACGGCGTCCTGCTGGTGGATATCTTCCTTCCCTGGGGCATCGCCCGGTCGTTCGAGCCCGCGGCGCTGGCGATCGGGCTCGGCGCGGCGGTGATCAAGCTGGCGCTGCTCGGCGTACTGCTCGCCGTCGCCGAGAGCGTGCTCGCCAAGATGCGACTGTTCCGCGTGCCGGCGCTGCTCAACGTCGCCCTGCTCATGGGCCTGATCGGATTGCTCAGCCACGTGATCCTGGAGGCGGGCGCGTGATGTTGCCGAGCACCTTGACGTTCATGCAGCAGCTGGTGCCGGTGCTGGCGGCACTGGTGCTGTTCCTGTCGTTCGTGCTGCTGGCGCAGGCGAGACCGCTGTCGGCGGTGCACGCTTTCGCCTGGCAGGGCGCCCTGCTTGCGGCGGTGACCGTGGCGGTGGCCGCCGTCAGCGGTCACGGCCACCTCTACGTTTCGGCGTTCATCACCTTCGCCCTCAAGGCCGTGCTCATTCCCTGGATGCTGCATCGGCTCATCCGCCGGCTCGCCCTCGATCGCAGTGTCGAGGGCGTGGCCTCTCCGGCGTTGCTGAACATGGCCGCCGTCGCCCTGGTGATCTTCAGCTACTGGCTGGTGCTGCCGATCGTCCAGCATGAGAGCGGGATCACCCGCAACATCGTCGCGATCAGTCTCGCCGTAGTGCTCATCGGGTTGTTGATGATGGTGTTCCGCCAGCAGGCCGTGAGCCAGGTCATCGGCTTCATGTCCATGGAGAACGGCCTGTTTCTCGCCGCGGTGTCGGCCACCGGCGGCATGCCGCTGGTGGTCGAACTCGGTATCGCCTTCGATGTCCTGGTCGCCATGGTCCTGTTCGGCGTCTTCTTCCTCGAGATCCAGGCGAGCATCGATTCGTTGGACGTGGATCGACTCAACCGGCTGCACGAGCGCGAGGACGAGTCGCCATGAACGCGCTTTTTGTGATGCTGCTCATTCCCGTTGTTGCGGCCGGGGTGCTTGCGCTCCTGCGGCCCTGGCACCTCGCCGCGGGAGTCAACGTGGGGGCATCGGCACTGGGCCTGGCGTGCACCGCGTGGCTGGGATGGCAGGTGGCGGCGCACGGCGTCGTCTCCGGGGCCGGGTTTCACGTGGACGGATTCAGCATGGCGCTGGTGGCGCTGACGGCGTTCGTGGGCCTGACCACGGCGGTGTTCTCGCGCACGTACATGCGTCAGCTGTACGACAGCGGCACGGTCGCGGCAACCCGCATGCGCCTGTACCACGCCATGTACCAGCTGTTCATGTTCACCATGCTGCTGGCGCTGACCACCGACAACCTCGGCGTGCTGTGGGTGGCCGTGGAGGGCGCCACCCTGGCGACCGTCCTGTTGGTGTCCCTCTACCGCACCTCCGAGTCGATCGAGGCGGCCTGGAAGTACTTCGTCCTTTGCAGCGTGGGAATCGCGCTTGCGTTGTTCGGCACGGTGCTGACCTACTTCGCGGCTGGGCACCTCGGCGCGGCGGCGGTCCCGGGGCTGTCGATGAGTGCGCTGCACGAACACGCGGCGGGCCTTCAGCCCTCGGTGATGAGCCTCGCCTTCGTGTTCCTGCTGGTCGGCTACGGCACCAAGGCAGGCCTCGTTCCCATGCACCAGTGGCTGCCCGACGCGCATTCGGAGGGTCCGGCGCCGATGTCGGCGATGCTTTCCGGACTGCTCTTGAACGTGGCGCTGTACGCCATCGTCCGCGTCAAGCTGTTGGTGGACGGGTCTCTGGCGTCGAGTTCGAACCCGTACCTTGCCGGTCAGTTGCTGATGGGGTTCGGGCTCGTGTCGTTCCTGGTCGCCGCGTTCTTCCTGCACCGGCAGCGGGACATCAAGCGGTTGTTCAGCTATTCGTCGGTCGAGCACATGGGCATTGTCACGTTCGCCTTTGGCCTCGGCGGTCCGATCGCCACGTTCGGCGCGCTTTTGCACATGCTGTCCCATTCCCTTGCCAAGTCCGCCATCTTCGTGACCGTGGGTTACGCCGCCCGGATCGCCGGCAGCCAGGGGCTCGAACACATTCGCGGCCTGATCCGCACCCAGCCCGCAGTGGGATGGTCGCTGGTCGCGGGGGTTGCCGCCATCGCCGGGTTGCCGCCGTTCGGCATATTCGCAGGCGAGTTCCTGCTCCTCGTCGCTACCGTCGACACGCGGCCGTGGCTGGCGGTCGTGCTGCTGGCCGGTCTCGTCGTCGCCTTCGCCGGCCTGTTTCGTCACCTGCAGCCCGTGGTGTTCGGCGCGGCGCCGGAGGGGCAGCGGCCGGTGCGTGCCGCCATGGCGCCGGTGCTGCTGCACCTTGGCCTGGCGGCGTGGTTCGGCCTGGCGATGCCGGGCGTGCTCGCCGGGTGGTTGCACGGCGCGACGTTCCTGATATCCGGAGACACTCTGCCATGAGCGGTTTCGACTGGCTGCCCGAGTTCGTGGAGCGGCTCGCCGCGCAGGGCGTCCGTCTCGAGAACAGCCGTTTCCCCGATCTGGAGCCTGCGCGGACAGTGGCCGTCGCCCGTGAATCCTGGGGGCGTGCCGCCGCCGCGGGGCACGCCTTCGAACTGCGGTTTGCCGGTCTGTGGGGTGACCCCGTGGATGGCGGCATCGTGGTGCGCGCGTGCCTGGTGCGCGGCGGCGAGTGCCTGGTCCTGGTTACCGAAACGCCCGGCGATGTTCCAGCGGCGGAGTGCGGGGACGATTTCGCGCTGCCCTCCATGGCGTCGTGGTATCCGGGCGCGTCCCGCCTCGAGAGGCATCTCGCCGACATGCTCGGCGTGAGGATGTCCGGACAGGACGACGGGAGGCGCTGGACCCGCCACCGGGCGTGGCGCGAAGGCGAGTTTCCGCTGCGATGCGATTTCCCCGTTCAGGGGCTGCCCCCGCGGCGCACGCCGTCGGACGACGACTACGCCTTCCGGGCCATACAGGGAAGCGGCGTATGCGAGATCCCGGTGGGACCGGTGCATGCAGGCATCATCGAACCCGGCCACTTTCGCTTCCAGGTCGTGGGCGAGGAGGTGCTCGCCCTCGAGGAGCGCCTGGGTTACGTGCACAAGGGCATCGAGAAGATCGCCGTGGGCCGCGATGCCGAAGGCCTTGCCCGGCTCGCCGGTCGGGTGTCGGGAGATTCTACGGTGGCCCATGCCTGGGCCGCGTGCCAGGCGATGGAGCGCGCCGCCGGCTGCAGTGTTTCGCGTCGCGCGTCGTACCTGCGCGGACTGGCGTGCGAACGCGAGCGCGTGGCCAATCACCTTGGCGATATCGGCGCCATCTGCAACGACGTCGGTTTCGGCTTCGCCCACGCCCATCTCTCGCGCCTGCGCGAGTCGTGGCAGCGCGCCAGCGCCGCCGCGTTCGGACATCGTCTGCTGATGGATGTCGTGGTCCCCGGCGGCGTCGCCGGCGATGTGTCCACGGATGCAGCGGTCGAGCTGCGCCGGCAGCACGATGCCCTGAGGCGCGAGATCGAGCCGTTGTTCGCGGTGATCGACGAGCATCCCTCTCTCGAGGATCGACTGGTCGGCACCGGCGTGCTGTCGCCGGCCGACGCGGCGTCGCTGGGTTGCACCGGCTACGTGGGCAAGGCCAGCGGCCAGGCGTGGGACCTTCGCGTCGACGCGCCCTCGGCGCCGTGGGACGAAATCCGGATCGAGGGGCGAGCGGCGTCGGACCAGGGCGACGTCGCCGCCCGCGTCCGGGTGCGCATGGACGAGATCCGCGCCAGCCTCGACGCCATGGACCGGCTGCTGGACGGGTTGCCCGTCGGCGGCACGCGCGCGGAATTTCATCCGCCCGCAGGCGGCGGCGCCGGGCTGGCAATGGTCGACGGCTGGCGCGGGGAGATCATGACCTTCGTGCGATTCGGCGCCGACGGGCGGATCGCACGGTACTTCCCGCGCGATCCGAGCTGGTTCACCTGGCCTGCGCTGGAGCGGCTGATCGGCGGCAACATCGTTCCCGACTTTCCCGTGTGCAACAAGTCGGTCAACGCGTCGTATTCCGGCCACGATTTGTAGCGCGACGACGACCGCCATGCTGCGCATACTGAAGAAGTCCATCACCACGGGCGTGGTCACCGAGCCGGCGCCGGACATCGACGACGCCGAGCTGGAACGGCTCGGCGTTTCCGTGCGCCGCGAGATCGATTCGCTCTTCGGCCGAAGCCTATCGATCCGGCACGTCGACGCCGGCTCCTGCAACGGCTGCGAGCTCGAGATCCACGCGCTCGGCAATCCGTTCTACGACATCGAACGCTTCGGCATCCGCTTCGTCGCCTCGCCGCGTCATGCCGACGTGCTGCTGGTCACCGGGCCGGTGTCGCGGCACATGGAAAACGCCCTGCGGCGCACGGCGGCGGCGACCCCGACGCCTCGCTACGTGATCGCCGCCGGCACCTGCGCCTGCGACGGCGGAGAGTTCGGTGTGACCTATGCGAGTTGCGGGGCGGTGGAGAACGTGCTGCCGGTGGACGCGAAGATACCCGGCTGCCCGCCGTCGCCGGAACTGCTGCTCAAGGCCCTGCTCAGGGTGATGCGCGGGAGCCGCGCGAAGCGCTGATGCCGCTGCGGTGCGGGATCAGATGCGGTTGAGTACGTCGAGGAACTCGTTCCTGTCGCGGTAGCCGTACAGGCGCAGGTCGCGCAATTCCTCCCCGCCGCCCGGAAAGAACAGGATCGCCGGCGGCCCGTAGACGTCGAAGCGCCGCTTGATGGCCTTGCCGCCTTCGTGGTTCGGGTCGGTCACGTCGACCTGCACCAGCAGGAAGTCTGCGTCGAGGCGGCGCTTGACGTCGGCGTCGACAAAGGTCGTCTTCTCCATGCGGATGCAGTCGATGCACCAGTCGGCGTAGAAATCCAGCATCAGGTGGCGGCCCTCGCCGCGCGCGCGGGCGAATTGGCCCTCCAGTTCCTCGAGGCTCGATACCCGGGTGAACAGCTGCGCATCGTGCTCCGGCCCGGCGCCGCCGGCGGTGATCCCGAACGTACCGGCCGGGATCGGATTGAGCACGTCGCGGTTGCCGGCCAGTCCCCCCACCAGCGAGACCGCGCCCCAGATGAGCAGGATGGTGCCGACCCCCTTGCCGAAGTAGCGCCAACCGCCGGCGCCTTCGGGCAGCGCCTGGGTGGCGCCGAGGTAGACTCCGACGATGATCATCAGCGCCGCCCACAACAGCAGCACCGGCACCGCCGGCACCGCGCCGAGCAGGTAGATCGCGACCGCCAGCAGCATCACCCCGAAGGCGTGGTTGATGCGCTCCATCCACGCGCCGGCGCGCGGCAGGATGGCGCCGGCGCCGAAGCCGAGCGCGACCAGGAACACGCCCATGCCGGCGGCCATCGACACCATCATCGCGGCGCCGAGCACCGGGTCACCCTTGCCGATGGCGACGGTGAGCAGAGAGATCAGAAGCGGCGACACGCAGGCGCCGACGATCAGCGCCGAGACCAGGCCCAGCACGAACACCATGGAGGCGGTGCCGCCGCGGATGCCCGAGCTGCTTTCCTGCAGGCGCGACTGGACGAACGACGGCATCTGGATACGGTACAGGCCGAACATGGACAAGGCCATGATCACGAACACCAGCGACAGGATGCCGATCGCCCAGATGTTCTGGAAATAGGCCTGCAGCTGCTCGCCGGTGGCGCCGGCCACCCAGCCGATGGCGGCGTAGGTGACCATCGTGCCGAGCACGTAGATGATCGAGAGCATGCCGCCCTTCGCGCGCGTCATCGACGCGCCCTGGCCGACGATGACGCTCGACAGGATCGGGACCATCGGCAGCACGCAGGGCGTGAAGGTGAGCAGCAGGCCGACGCCGAAGGCGCTGAGGAGATAGCCGAGCAAGCCGCCCGCAATCGGCGCCGAGCTGCTGCCCGAGGTCGGCGAGCCGGTGGTCGAGCCGTTGGACGATGCCTGGGCCGGCGACATCAGCGCCGGAAGGTCGAGGGTGAACTCCTTCGTCACCGGCGGGTAGCAGATGCCGTCCTCGGCGCAACCCTGGTAGCCCGCCTCGACGGTGACCGTGGTCGCCTCGGGGCGGCTGCGCACGAGCGGGACCTCGACGTCGAAGTCCTCCAGGTACACCATCATGCGGCCGAAGAACTCGTCCTCCTTCTCGGTGCCGGGCGGCAGCGACGGTTCCCCGGCGCGGGCGTCGCCGGCGAGCACGCGGAAAGTGATCTTGTCCTGGTACAGGTAGTAGCCGTCGGCGACGTCGAAGCGCCCGCTGAGGGTCCGCTCGCCGCTCGCGGCAAGCTCCAGCCGGAAGGCGTCGTCCACGGGCAGGAATTCGTCGCCGCCGCCGAGGTCGCCGAGCAGGCTGCGCAGTTCGTCCACGGCACTCGCGCCGCCCGTCGGGGTGCTGGCGAGAGGCGTGATCGCGGCGGGCGTACTCTCTGCGACAAGGCCTTCGAGCGGCGAAGCCTGCGCCGTCGCCACCGGCAGGGACACTGTGAGCTCGCGCGTCATCGGCGGGTAGCACACGCCCACGGGCTCGTTGCAGCCCTGGCCGTCGAGCAGCAGGGTCACCTCGTCCCCGGCGCCCGCCAGTGCAACGTCGAACACGGCGCGGTCGACGTAGACCTCCACGTCACCGAAGAACTCGTCGCTCTTGATCCTGCCGTCGGGGTAGGACACCGCGGACACTTCACCGCCGCCGCCCGCGACGGCGAAGCCGAACTTGTCGCGGTACATGTAGTACCCCTCGGCGATATCCCAGGTGACCGCGACGCGACCGGCGCCGGCCGCCTCGGCCCGCACGGCGAACGCCTTCTCGGGTTCGAGCAGTTCCTCGTCCTGGGCCACGGCCATGCCCGGGGCGGCGCTTGCAATCAGCGCGGCGAGCGCCCAGATGAGGGAAAGCGTCAATCGCGTCATCTCGAATCGATTCTCGTTGTGCCGCGGGCCCGGCGCGGGAGAAGCCCCGGCGACGCACCGAACGGCCGCCGCCCGGTATGCCCGGGACTGGATTAGCCAACAATTATATTGGAAAAGTTCCCTGCCACCGCCTGATCCTGACCATGTTTTCATTCCGCGCGCTGCTGCTCTTGTTCATCCTCGTCCCGTTCGTCGAGATTTACGTGCTGATCGAGGTGGGTGCGCGGATCGGAGCGCCCTGGACCATTGCGCTGGTGGTGCTGACGGCGGCGATCGGCGCCGCCCTGGTGCGTCGCCAGGGCCTGGCGACACTGTCGCGGGTTCAGGCAAGCCTCGATGCCGGCGCTTTGCCGGCCACCGAACTCGTCGAGGGTGCGTTCCTCCTCGTGGCCGGCGTCCTGCTCCTGACCCCGGGGTTCGTCACCGACGCCGCCGGCTTCGCCCTGCTCGTACCGCCGATCCGGCGCGCCCTGGCGCAGCGGCTGCTGGCGCGCGGGGTCGTCCGGGCGGCCGGCGCCCCGGGCCGGCCCGGCGGGAACGAGCCCGGTCGCGGGGACACCCTCGAAGGGGAGTACAGGCGAGTCGACGACGGCTGACACGGCCGATGCAGAAATTCGTCGTCGGTCCCTTGACATCGCCGAATGCGTGACTATTATTAGCACTCACTTCGGGCGAGTGCTAACAGATGTGCTGGCCCATCATTGCAAAATATCATTAACTCATTGATTTAAAAGGAGAGTACGAATGAAAATTCGTCCACTTCACGATCGCGTCGTGGTTCGTCGTGTCGAAGAGGAGCGCAAGACCGCCGGTGGCATCGTCATCCCGGACAGCGCCGCCGAGAAGCCCATGCAGGGCGAGATCCTGGCCGCCGGCAACGGCAAGATCATGGAAAACGGCGAGATCCGCCCGCTCGACGTCAAGGTCGGGGACAAGGTGCTGTTCGGAAAGTATTCCGGCACCGAGGTCAAGGTGGACGGCGAAGAGCTGCTCATGATGCGCGAAGACGACATCATGGGTGTGATCGAAAGCTGATACCCGCCAGTTGAACTATTTCGATTCATTCGAACCGTTTTAAGTCAATCCAGTTGATCTGAGGAATAGAGAATATGGCAGCCAAAGAAGTCAAGTTCGGCGAAGCCGCCCGTGCCGCCAAGCTGCGCGGCGTCAACATCCTGGCCGACGCGGTCAAGGTGACCCTGGGCCCGAAGGGCCGCAACGTGGTGCTCGACAAGTCGTTCGGCGCCCCGACCGTCACCAAGGACGGCGTCTCCGTGGCCAAGGAGATCGAACTCAAGGACAAGTTCGAGAACATGGGCGCGCAGATGGTCAAGGAAGTCGCTTCCAAGACCTCCGACGTCGCCGGCGACGGCACCACCACCGCTACCGTGCTGGCCCAGGCCATCGTGCGTGAGGGCCTCAAGGCCGTTGCCGCCGGCATGAACCCGATGGACTTGAAGCGCGGCATCGACAAGGCCGTGATCACCGCGGTGGAGAGCCTGCGCGACCTGTCCCGGCCGTGCACCGATCACAAGGAGATCGCCCAGGTCGGCACCGTGTCCGCCAACTCCGACGAGTCGGTCGGCACCATCATCGCCGAGGCGATGGAGAAGGTGGGCAAGGAAGGCGTCATCACCGTCGAAGAGGGCCAGGGCCTGGAGAACGAGCTGGACGTGGTCGAGGGCATGCAGTTCGACCGCGGTTACCTGTCGCCGTACTTCGTCAACCAGCAGGACACGATGACGGCCGACCTCGAGAACCCGTACATCCTGATCCACGACAAGAAGATCTCCAACATCCGCGATCTTCTGCCGGTGCTCGAGGCGGTGGCCAAGGCCAGCCGTCCGCTGCTGGTGATCGCCGAGGACGTCGACGGCGAGGCGCTGGCCACCCTGGTGGTCAACACCATCCGCGGCATCGTCAAGGTCTGCGCCGTCAAGGCGCCTGGCTTTGGTGACCGCCGCAAGGCCATGCTGCAGGATATCGCCGTCCTCACCGGCGGCCAGGTGATCTCCGAAGAGGTCGGCATGAGCCTGGAAGGCGCGACCCTGGACGACCTCGGCACCGCCAAGAAGGTGCAGGTCAGCAAGGAGAACACCACCATCATCGACGGTGCCGGCAGCAAGGAAGAGATCGAGGCCCGCGTGGCGCAGATCCGCACCCAGATCGAAGAGGCGACCTCCGACTACGACAAGGAGAAGATGCAGGAGCGCGTGGCCAAGCTGGCCGGCGGCGTCGCCGTGATCAAGGTGGGTGCCGCGACCGAGGTCGAGATGAAGGAGAAAAAGGCCCGCGTGGAAGACGCCCTGCATGCCACCCGTGCCGCGGTGGAAGAGGGCGTGGTCCCCGGCGGCGGCAGCGCGATGGTGCGTGCCATCGACGCGCTGGTCGACCTCAAGGGCGCCAACCACGACCAGGATCTCGGGATCGCCATCGTGCGCCGGGCCCTGGAAGAGCCTCTGCGCCAGATCGTCGCCAACGCCGGCGAAGACGCATCGGTGGTCCTCAACCAGGTTCGCGCCAACAAGGGCAACTACGGCTACAACGCCGCCTCGGGCGAGTACGGTGACATGATCGAGATGGGTATTCTCGATCCCACCAAGGTCGCCCGCACGGCGCTGCAGAACGCCTCCTCCATTGCCGGTCTGATGATCACGACCGAGGCCATGGTGGCGGAGATTCCGGAAGACAAGCCTGCCTCCCCGGCCATGCCGGACATGGGCGGCATGGGCGGCATGATGTAAATCGACGCCCGCCGGTTTTTCTTCCGGCCGCGAAGCCCCGCCTTCCTTCCTGGGAGGCGGGGCTTTTTGTTGGTCATTGCGGCGACCTGTCATGCGGTGATTTGGAGGAAGCCGAAGCGGAAAAAATTCAGTCGACGAAAATCGCAAAACGGGTAGAATGGCGCATTCGTAATGTTTGACGGCATGGTAAGGAGTTGCGGCGCGGCGGTGCCCGGGAAGAATTCCGCCGCCGATTGGCCCCGGCCATGCCCTTGATAAATGTCGTCCGTCATCGGATGGTGACGGCAGGCGGTGATTTCCGCGCGAACCCAGGGCCCATGCGCCCTGCTTCACAGCGGACAGTATTGGCCCGTACGAGGGTCGATAAACGCGGGGCGGTTTGTGGCCTTGTCCGCCGCGCGTTTCGTTTCGACAGGCCACGATTTCTTCCCGTGAGTAATGTAACGTGAATATTTATGTTGGAAACCTGGCGTACAGCGTCACCGAGGACCAGTTGCGCGACGCGTTCGCTCAATTCGGCGCCGTTTCGCGCGTCAACCTGATCATGGATCGCGAAACCGGCCGTTCGAAAGGTTTCGCCTTCGTCGAGATGGACGACAACAGCGAGGCGGATGCCGCCATCAAGGGACTCAACGACAAGGATCTCGGCGGACGCCGGATGCGCGTCAACGAGGCCAAACCGCGAGGCGACCGCCCGCAGCGCCGCCAGCGTTTCTGACCCCCGGCAACGGGGCGCGATACTGCCCGGCGGCGCAGGCGGCGCCGGGCCGCAAGCCAGCAACGACGCGGACCCCGGCCGGGGTCCGCGATCGACTCGACACATCGGATTCGGCTTCGAGGGTGTTGTCGTGGCCCTGTTCGGCCGCACCTTGCCCGGTCAGCTGTTGACAGGCGGCCGCACTATGCGTTTAACTCGCGGCATGTCCTTCGCTTCCCGCCAGAACCTGCTTCCCGCTGCCGGCCTCCTGCCGGCGCTGCTGCTGCGCCGCCAGGCGCACTGATACACCCCCCACATTTCGTCTGTCTCTTTCCCGTCGCCGCACCGCGGCGCGAGAACATTTCCCCGGCTACCGATGCGGGTGTGACATGAATCCTGGCAATTCCGTCTTTTCGATATTCAATCTCGAGGTCCTGCGACTGCGACCGGGTCATCCGGCCTGACGACCGCCCATGGGCGGCGTGCCGGGTGGCCCGAAAACATTCGAAAGTCGCAATCGTTCCCAGAACATTGAACAGGACCGAATCATGATTACCCATCCCCAAGAGAAATACCGCGCGTTCCAGCCGGTCGGCATCGAGTCGCGCAGCTGGCCCGACCGCGTCATCGACAAGGCGCCCGTGTGGTGCAGTTCCGATCTGCGCGACGGCAACCAGGCCCTGATCGAGCCGATGAACGTCGAGCGCAAGCAGCGCATGTTCGACCTGCTGGTCGCCACCGGCTTCAAGGAAATCGAAGTGGCGTTCCCGTCCGCATCGCAGACCGACTTCGATTTCGTGCGAAGGCTCGTCGAGAGCGGAAGGATTCCCGACGACGTCACCATCCAGGTGCTCACCCCCGCCCGCGCCGATCTCATTCGCCGCACCTTCGAGTCGCTGGAAGGTGCGCCGCGCGCCATCGTCCATCTCTACAACGCCACCTCGCCGGTGTTCAGGGACGTCGTGTTCGGCAAGAGCCGCCGCGAGGTCGTCGCGCTCGCCGTCGACTCGGCGAAGCTGATACGCGAACTGGCCGAGGCGCGGGGGCAGACCGACTGGCGCTTCGAATACTCGCCCGAGAGCTTCAGCGGCACCGAGCTCGATTTCGCCGCCGAGATCTGCAACGCGGTGATCGACGTGTGGCAGCCGACGCCGCGGCGCACGGCCATCGTGAATCTCCCCGCGACCGTGGAGATGGCGACGCCGAACGTGTACGCCGACCAGATCGAATGGATGCACCGCAACCTCGAACGGCGCGACGCGGTGGTGCTCTCGGTGCATCCCCACAACGACCGCGGCTCCGGCGTGGCGGCAGCGGAGCTGGCGCAGATGGCCGGTGCCCAGCGCGTCGAAGGTTGCCTTTTCGGCAACGGCGAACGCACCGGCAACGTCGACCTCGTCACCCTGGCATTGAACCTCTACACCCAGGGCGTGCACCCCGGGCTTGATTTCTCCGACATCGACTACGTGCGCCGCGAGGTCGAGCACTGCAACCAGCTGCCCGTGCATCCGCGCCACCCCTACGTCGGCGACCTCGTGTTCACCGCCTTTTCCGGCTCGCACCAGGACGCCATCAAGAAGGGGTTTGCGGCCCGCCGCGACGGAGAAAACTGGCAGGTGCCCTATCTGCCCATCGACCCGGCCGATCTCGGGCGCACCTACGAAGAGGTCATCCGCGTCAACAGCCAGTCCGGCAAGGGCGGGATCAGCTTCCTGCTCGAGCGCGACTACGGCCTCGCGCTGCCGCGCCGCCTGCAGATCGAGTTCAGCGGCGTGGTACAGCGGCAGACCGACGCTTCCGGACGGGAGATGACGTCCAGCGAGATCCACGAGGTTTTTCGCCGCGAGTACCTTGAGCGTCGCGGGCCGTTTTCGATCGTCCATCACCACATCGACGAGGACAGCCACCGGGCGCGCAGCGTGAGCCTCGCCGTCGACATGCTGGTGGACGGCAGGCCGGTCGCGCTGAGCGGCACCGGCGGCGGGCCGGTCGAGGCCTTCGTCAACGCCCTCGACCTGCCCCTGGTGATACTCGACTACCACGAGCATGCCATCGGCGCCGGCGCCAAAGCGGTTGCCGCCGCCTACGTCGAGGTGCGTTACGCCGACGGTGAACCGGTCTACGGCGTCGGGCTCGACGGGAACATCGTCACCGCCTCGCTCGAGGCCATCGTCAGTGCCCTGAATCGCAGCGGATGCGGCGCCGTCGACGTCGCGGCCATCGCGCAGTCGGCGTAAGGCCGGTTACAGCCGTGGGGAGTCTACGCCTCCCCGCGGCGGTTTCGGCGAACTATCGGACCGATCCGCACCCAGCGTCGCCAGGGCGAATCCCTGTTTCAGTGCAAATACCGGCAGCGCACGCTCCCAGGCGTGGGCGCGCGACTGCCGTTCGCGATCGGACCGCAGCCCGGCCGGCAGCGCCCGAAACTCCGCGTCGAGATCCACGGTCCCGGCCAGTCGCTCCACCACGTCGCGGCGAATCCAGAAAAAGTTGCCGGGGAAGTAGGGCAGCGGGCCAAGTACCCGGTCGGCGATCATGCGTCTGAGCAGTTCGGCATTCATCGGCTGGCGCCCGGTGTCGGCATCACCGAAGAGCCAGGCCGCGTACTCCAGATCCAGTTCCGGCCGCAGCGCCCGGCGCGCCCCCGCCATGCTGTGAGCGATGCGCTGCTCGATGGGCAGCCCGCGCATGTTCGGATAGCGGATGTAATAGCGCTCCCAGCCGGTTTCGAGCGACACCCCGAGCGAGTTCATCAGGTCGAGAAACGGGCCAAGGTTGTAGTAGTCGAAGGGATAGCTCCAAGCCCCCGCCATGCCCACCGGAGCGAAACGCCTGTCGTGCCCGGGGCGTGCCATGAGGTCGATGGCACGGCGCGCGCCGTGCGTGAGCGGGTCGAGCATGGCGCGGCGCCAGCGGTCGTCTGATTTGCTGTGGAGGTAGAGCCAATAGCGCCAGGAGCCGTGGAGTGCGCACCCGAACAGGCGCAACATTCCGCCGACGTCCATTCCGCGGTTGTCCGATTCGATAAGCCGTGCGTTCGGTAGTGCGTGTTCGACCGCGTCGCGCAAGCTTCGCCGCGCCTCGTCGCCGCCGTCGATGCGCGGCAGGTTGACGACCACATCGTACGGCTCGCCGATACGCGCCAGGGCGGTGGCGAACTCGTCCAGGTGGCGGCCCGATGCCAGGTGCAGCAGAACGACGATCGCGGCACCGGTGTCCTGGTTCATCCGGCTCTCTCCGGCGAATGGTGTAACATGCAGCGGCAGCCAGTCGGACTGCCACTTGAATACAATCATAAGCGGTTGCGCTCGCCGCCGAAACCGATGACCGTCCCGGAACCGAACGACAACGCGCGCATCGGTGCACTGCTTGCCCGCGGGCGGCGGTTGCATCGCGACGGCGACCTCGACGCGGCGATGCGCTGCTATCGCCGCATTCTCGACGAGCGCTCCGAGCACGGCGATGCTCTTTACCTCAGCGCGCTCGTGCTCCACCGCCGGGGCCGCTTCGGCGAGGCGCTCGAGCTTGCGCGTCGCGCCATAGCCGCTGCTCCGGGCAACGCGCTTGCCCACGCCGGCCTCGGGCAGATGCTGCAGGATGCCGGCCGCGACGACGAGGCCGTGGCTCACCTGGCCCGGGCCGCCGACCTGCCGGGCGCCAACGCGGCCGTGTTCAATGCGCTCGGCGTTTCGCTGATGCGCACGGGCGACCAGGCGGGCGCTTCCCTCGCGTTCGACCGTGCCGTCGAGCTGTCGCCGGGCGCGGTCCAGGGGCGCCTGAATCGGGCCAACCTGGATCGGCTGCGCGGTCGTCCCGAGGCCGCGCTAGCGGGCTACGAGCACTGCCTGTCCCTGGCGCCGAACCACGCCGAGGCGAACAATAATCTCGGCGTGCTGCACCACGAACGTCGCTGCCCGGCGCTTGCCGTGCGGCACTTCGAGGCCGCTATCGCCGCCCGGCCAAGCTACGCCGAGGCGCACAACAACCTCGGGGCGGCCCTCGCCGAACTCGGCGACACCGCGCGCGCCCTCGGCTGCTTCCGCCGGGCCGCGGAGTTGGCACCGGATTTCGTCGAGGCTCGGATCAACGCCGCGATCACGCGCCAGGGGGCGGGCTTCCACGATGAGGCACGGCGGGTACTGGACGAGGCGGTCGGCCTCGTCCCCGGCGATCCGGCCATCGCCTGGAGCCGGTGCATGGCGGCCCTGGAGAGCGTCTACCGATCGGATGCGCACCTGGCCGAAGCGCGCGCGGAGTACCGCGAGCGCCTCGGCGCCCTTGCGGCTCGGGCCGCAGGCGGCCGCGCGCGCGCCGCAATCGATCGCTGCATCGGCCTGGTCCAGCCATTTCTGCTTCCATACCAGGGCGAGGACGACCTGGTGCTGCAATCGATGTACGGCGACCTCGTCTGCGGCGGTACACCCACGCCCGAGTACCGCGCCGCACCGGCGGCAGACAGCCGGCCCGTGCGTGTCGGGATCGTCTCCGGGTTCTTCTTCGATCATTCCAACTGGAAGGTCCCGATCAGCGGCTGGCTGCCGACGCTGTCATCGGCGTTCGAGGTCCACGGGTACTACACAGGCGTACGCGAGGATGAGTGCACGGCCGCGGCTCGCGACTTGTGCAATCGCTTCCACGCTGGCCGCTCCGAGGGCGAACTGGCCAGCGCCATCGTCGAGGAGGCGATCGACGTATTGATCTACCCGGAGATCGGAATGAACCCGGCGACGACTCGATTGGCGGCGAGGCGACTTGCCCCGGTGCAATGCGCATCGTGGGGCCACCCGGTGACCACTGGGTTTCCCACCATGGACTACTTTCTGAGCAGCGAACTGATGGAGCCGGCGGGCGCCGACGCGCATTACCGCGAGCGCCTTGTTCTTCTGCCGGGGCTGTCCTTTACCTGCAAGGCGCCGGCCGCCGTTCCTTTCCCCGCCGCCGACCGGCACGAGTTCGGCCTCGACGATGACGATTTCGTCTACCTGTGCGTGCAGAACCCGTCGAAGTACCTGCCGGGCTTCGACCGGCTGCTCGTGTCCATCTCCGAACGCGTCGCCAATGCGCGTTTCGTGTTCGTCGCCGGTACCCCCGGGACGACGGCGGCGCTCAGGCGGCGGCTCGACGCCGCGTTCGTCGGTGCCGGCGGAAGCCGTCGTTGCGTGACGTTTCTCGAACGGCTGTCGCGGCCGCGGTTCGGCGCCCTGCACAATATTGCCGACGCGGTGCTCGATCCCACTGCATGGTCGGGTTGCAACACCACCCTCGATGCCTTCGCCGCCGGCCTCCCGGTGGTGACGCTTCCAGGCCGGTTCATGCGCGGCCGGCATACCCTGGCCTTCTACCGGCGCATGAACCACGACGACCTGGTTGCCCGTGACGAAGGGCACTACGTCGATTTGGCGGCAAGGCTCGCCCTGGACGGCGACTGGCACACCCGCCAGCGGCAGCTCATTGCCGATCGAAGACATTTGCTGTACGGCGACGGCGCCCCGGCGCGCGCCTTGGTGGAGCTCATCGAGCGAGCGGCCCGGGCGACAAGGGGCCGCCGGCGCGACGCGTGACGGCAGCGGCGCGGTGAAGGCCAAGCCCATGTGCTTCTATCTTCCCCAGTTTCACCGGGTGCCGGAGAACGACCGCTGGTGGGGCGAAGGCTTCACCGAGTGGACCCTGGTGCGGGAGGCGCACCCGTTGTTCGCCGGTCATGCGCAGCCTGTCGTGCCGCACGCTGACATCGGCTACTACGATCTCACGGACACGGCCGTCCGCCGGCGCCAGGCCGACTTGGCGCGCGAGTACGGCGTCTACGGCTTCTGCTACTACCATTACTGGTTCGCCGGCACCCGGCTGCTTCACACGCCTCTCGAACTCATGCTGGAGGACGGCCAGCCCGACCTGCCGTTCTGCCTGTGCTGGGCCAACGAACCGTGGTCGCGACGCTGGTCCGGCGAGGACCAGGAGGTACTGCAGTCCCAGGTCTACGGCGGAAGCGACGACTGGCAGGCGCACTTTGCCGAGCTCAGCCGCTTTTTCGACCATCCGAATTACATCCGGGTCGACGGCTGCCCGGTATTCCTGGTCTATCGCATCGGGCACGTGACCGACGCTGCCGCGATGGTCGCTTGCTGGCGCGAACTGGCGCGCACCCGGGGCTACGCCGGATTGCATATCGTGGCGGTGCAGGGCGCATTTGACGACAACCGCGATGTTCCCCCTTTCGTCGACGCGGTTGCCGAGCACCATCCGTCATTCGTGCTGGCGCAGGCGACCCCGCTGGTCGTGAAAGGGGTGAAGGTAGCGCCGGTGGAGGAATTGTGGCGACTTGCGCTTGCGCGCGAGAACGGCGATGCGGTGCGTTATCGTGGCGCGTGCCACGCATGGGACAACACGCCGAGGCGAGGCCGCGACGGTTACGTGATACTTCCCTCGCGCCCCGAAAGGTTCACCCGCCACCTGGCCGAGCTGTTCGATCGCGCATGCACTTCCGGCAACGAGCCGTTCGTGTTTCTCAATGCGTGGAACGAGTGGAGTGAAGGGGCACACCTCGAACCGGACAATGTCGAGGGCTATCGATGGCTGCAATGTGTTCGCGACGCACTCGACGGCCGGCTGTCGAGGCCCCTGGCGCCGTCGTCTCTCGCCATGGCATCGGTTCCGTCTGCCGGGGACTGGCTGGATCACCGTCGACTCGTCGAACCGGATGTCGACCTGATCAATGCGTTCGTTATGCACGGCGCCCGGGGCAGGGGCATGATCGATCTCGGCTGTGCCACCGGACTGACAGGACGCCACCTCGGGCTTTTCGCCGGCACCGATTACGTGGTGGGCGTGGAAACCGGTGTCGAGCGCGCCGGGCAGGCGCGCTCCCGCCTGGACCAGGTCATCGTCGTCGACCCGGACACGTTCGACTGGTCGGCGTGGGGCGGCTTTGCTGCCGATTTGCTGGTGTGCGCCGACCTCATCGGCCGGCTGCGTGATCCGCGGCGCGTGCTCGAAGGGATGCGAACCCTGCTCGAACCCGGAGCGAGCGCCTGGCTGGGTTTCGTTCACGCCGGGCACCACGGCCGCGTTCACGACGTCTTGTCGGCGGGTGACGATACGTCCGATCGTGACGGCGGACGCGCCTATACCGTTGCCGAGGCGGTTCGGCTTGCGCGTGAGGCGGGTTACTCGGTCGAGCGCATATACCGCGTGTACGGTCCGCGGCCGGCTGGCGCGCGGCGGCCGCGCGCGCAAGGCAACTCCGTGACGCTGAACGGCATCACGATCAGCGGGCTCACGGGCGAACAGGTCGACAGCCTGTTCTGCCTGCGGTTCTTCGTCGTTGCGCACCCGGAAACGGTGCCGGAAATGCGGCACGAAGACGGGGATGAGCCGGTGTCGTTCACGAGCCGGCTGGCGGAACTCGATCGGACCATCTCGCCGCATGATTCGCTGTTCAACGTTTACGTTACCCGGGGGTCGGCCGAGCAATACTTCGTCAGCGCGCTCGAGCAAGTGCAGTTGCTGGACCGCCTGCTTTCTGTCCATTGCGGCCGCTCGATCACGACGGTCGATTCCATCGCGGACTACGCCTGTCATTATGGTCGGCTGTTACGCGCGCTGCGCGCATTTCGGCCCGAAGCCGACCTGTATGCCTACGACATAGACCCCGACGCAGTCGCATTCTGCGCCAGGCACTTTGGCGCCAGGAGTCGGGTGATCGGCTGGGACGTGGGAGGCACCGTGAGCGCCGAGCGTCACGACCTGTTGATCTGCGCGTCGCTCATCACGCATACCGACTGCGATTTCTTCATCCGCGTGCTCGGCCTGTGGCGGCGAATGCTGGCGCCCGGCGGCCTGTTGTGCTTCACGTACCTGGGCAGCGCATGGATCGAGCGCTGGCGCTGCGGCGAACTGGATCACTACGGGCAGGTTGATCCGGCCGAGCGCGAGCGCCGGATCGAGGAGTTCCGGCGGGACGGGCATGTGCTGGCGGGTTTCGGTACGCTGTACTCCGCGAGCGGTGAGTACGGCGTCGGCTTCATCGACGAGCCTATCGTGCGCAGGGAAGTCGCCCGCTACCCGGACCTCGAGTATCTCGGCACCATCGGCGGTGACGACAACGCCTTCAACCAGGACCTCGCGGTGGTGCGCCGTCGGCCGCGTTAGTCTCCTCGGAAATCTGCGCCGACGAGCGAATCAATGATGCGGGAGCGCTCTTCGATGAGGTCGCTTAGCGTCTGTGCCGCCCGATGGTCGCCGATCATGCGCAGGCCGTCGCGCCGGCGCGCGAGCGGGAGCATCCATGCGCCGGCGCGTTCGGCGGCCTCGTCGTAGCACTGCATCGCTTCGCGCGCGTGCCCGTCGCGCAGGGCGAGGTCGCCGCGCAGCAGGAGGGCCGTGGTTCGGGTTCGGTGCACCAGTGCGGCGGCGTCGAGCCAGGGTGCTGCGCGATCCGTCGAGCCGCGGCCGAGATGTGCCCGGGCGATGTCCAGGGCGACGTCCCCGTGGTCCGCCGTCTCGCCACCCCGCCGCCGGAGCAGCGCCTCGGCCTCGTCGAGACGGCCCGCCAGCGCCAGCAGCCGGGCCACCGCCAGTTCCGCCGGCGCGCACCGCTCGTCGTCTTGCTCTTCGGCAAGGGCCGCCAGCAAACGCTCCAGGTCGGCATGACGAAGCGGCAGTCGCCGGTGCGGATAGGCCGACGCATCTCGCGACACGTCGGGCCCGTATCCGGGGTCGACCGACTCGGCGCCGGTGGCGAGTGCGCGGGCGCGGTCCCGGTCTTCCTCCAGCCGGGCCGCCAGGAACATGGCGTGGGGACAGTCGGGACGCTCGGTGAGCACGTCGCGGGCCAGGGCAATGCACCGAGCCCGCTCGCCCGTACCGGCCGCGATCTCGAACAGCCTGCCGAAGTGCGAGCGCCCCGCGTCGTCGCCCGCGAGCAGTGTGCGGACATAGTCGCCGACGAAACGGTACGGCAGCGGCGTGAAGCCGCTCGTCACCGCGCGGGAAATCGTGGCCACCCGCGGCGGACCGAGTTGCTCCAGGACCTTGTCCACGACGGCCGCCGGGTCGACCCAGAGCCGGTCGCCGGGCACCTCGACAAAGAAGTCGATGTCGATGTCCAGTGCGTATTCGCCGCCGATGTCGATATCGGCCAGGTGCTCGTAATCGCAGATGGTGATGTCGAGGCCGAGCAGGCGCCCGCGAAAGGCGCCGCCGGTGCGACGGAAGCCGGTCAGTTCGTCGAAGTCGATGCCGTCCATCTGCTGCATGTACTCGACCAGCGAGCGGGTGTAGCCGCGCGGAACGTGCGGCGGCGCGACCCAGATCAGCCGCTCGAGAAGGCCGAGCCGGCTCGCAGGATGGAGAAAGTCCTCGATGCCGTAGGCGTAGTGCTGCGACTGGTTCAGATGATGCGGAGCCGCCAGCCGGCGAACCTCCTTCACGGCGTTGCATTGCCTGAGGCGCTCGATACCGCCGGCAGTCGTTTCCTGCAGGTCAAGATGCGCGTCGAGGTAGACCACCGTGCTGCCTGGCCGGCGGTGCTGCCACCACACGGAAAGCGTGTCCGAGTGCTCCTCGAACAGGTGGATCTCGAATTCGGCGTTCATCGGTCGGGCTTCTCGGCGGTGAATCTTCCGATGGTGAAGGCACCGGCGGCGACCGCTCGTCCAAGGCTCGCCAGGCCCTCGAGTATGAGCCTCGTAAACGGCTGACGGCATGCGGCGATCTCGACCGCGAGGTCCGCCTGCCGGGTCGGGGTCGCCGCGAAGCCGCGCTCGAGATCCATCTCCGTGCGCATGTCGGTGAACCGCACGCGATCGAAACCGGCCGCGCGCATGAGCTCGACGTAGGCCGGACCGTCGTCCAGCGCCGGGATGGCCCAATGGCGGCACAGAGGCGACAGCCAGCGTTCCGCGTCTGCGGTACCGACGCCCTCGGCGGCGAGCCAGTCCTCGCCGGCGAGGCGGCCGCCTCGCCGCAGCACGCGGAAGGCTTCCGCGAAGAAGCGGCGGCGGTCCGGGAAGTGGCAGGCGGACTCGAAGAACAGCACGACATCGAAACTCTCGTCCGCACAGGGCAGCGCGCCGGCATGTCCGAGGCGGAAATCCACCCGTTCGGCGACTCCCATGCGGCGGGCGATGCGCCGCGCCGCGTCGGCCTGGGCCGGTACCGGGGTCAGGCCGGTGATCCGGCAGTGGTACTCGCGAGCGAGCCTGCAGGCCGGCCCTCCGACGCCGCAGCCAACGTCCAGCACCTGATCGCCGGCGGCGAGTGATATGGAATCGGCGATGTGGCGATTCATCCTGGCCTGGTCTTCGGGCCCGATATCGTCGCCGCCATGGAGGTAGAACCCCGTGTGCCAGTCGATGCCGAGAAACTCCATATACGCGGGGATGCAGCGACGATAGTACTCGTCGATCAGCGCCTGGCCCGCGGGATGCAGAGATTGCAGCCGCTCGACGAGTTCGTGGTCGGACAGGACGTCAGTACTCATAGTAGATCGTGAGGTATTCGCGACCGTCGCGGCCGACGCCTCCCGACACGTGACCGAAGAGCTTGCCGGAAACGAGCGACATCAGCCTGTCGAAACTCCCGCTTGTGGCGCCGAGCCGCGACGCGGCTTCCTGTATCGGCGCGCGAATGTCGTCAACACGCATGCCGGCCGCGTACACGTTCAGGTCGAACGACCGACGTGCACTGCCGGCTTCGCTGACTTCAATGTAGATGCAACGGTCACCGCGGGTCCGCGCGGCGGCCCGCGCGATGATATCGCGAACCGGTCCGGCGCCGGCCGCATCAGGCAGCTTCCCGTACACGCTCTCGATGCGCGAGAACATGTCGGTGGAAGCGATGCCGGGAATCCAGTGGTAGTCGGTGACAACCTGCCGGGTCGAGTCATCGTGACGCCATTTGAATCCCCTGTGTGACAACAGCGGCGAAGCGTCGTCGCCGCGTCGTTGCCGCAGGCGCCTGACATGGTCCCAGAACTCAAGGTACACCTTGTATATTGCACCACCATGTTCTTCGGCCTCGAAGCCGAGAAACACGAGGTTGGCGCGCGGCAATTCCTCGACGAACTGTTCCAGTTGCGAGGCCGGCATGCCGAGGCGGCGGCAGGCGTCGAGGAAGGCGTTCGCGCCGATGCGTTTCGTCTCGATGCCGAGCAGGTACCGGTTGGCCAGTATCGATCCGCCGACGATCTTGAACGACCGCTCGTAGCCGCACGGCACGCCCATCGACTCGACGACATGAAAAGGCAGGACCGCGGCGGCGGCGAGCGGGTCGACCCGGTTCATCGGCTGTACCCGCCCCGCCCCGGTGCCGCCAGGCGATGATTTGCGGGTTCATGGGCACGCGCCTTGCATGAGTATCGACCGTTCATCGGGTCGACGACGACGCTGGTCGCAATTACCCGGTCGCCGATCGTCTGTCTGCCCGTCATCCGATGCCTGTTGTTCGATACACCGCGGCGTGGCCACTGGCGTTGTAATAGCTTGCGCAGTCTTCAATCGCCCTGCTATAGTCATTCGCACGCCAAGGCAGTGCGACGGGTTGATCATGACTGCAGGAAGCCGCCGGAGTGCGGTTTGACGCCGTGCGGTCACGACAATAGCATGATCGATCGGTGACGTGTTCGCGGAGCATGGCGCCGGCAGCTGAAGTTTTCCCGGGGCGGGAGGTGACGCGACAACCGAATGAGCCTGATGTTCGCAGGGTTCCGGTGATGCCGCTGTTGTCTCTGTACACCACACGGTGAACGATACCACCCCGGACCGGAGGTGAATATCGCCCGTTGGAGCCGTCGAGGACGAAGAAGACGCAGCAGCCCGCGGTTTGCGGTTGCCCATTGTTACGAACCGCGTACGAAGAATAATGAAAGAAGCAAGGGGAGAGTGGAAGGCCGTGTTGCCCATCCCGGTGAGCCTGCTGTTTGCGGGAGCGTTGGTGCTTGCCGCCGCCGGACACACCGCGAGCGGCCAGTCCGCTACCGATCAGGACCAGGGCCTGTTCACCACAGCGGCCGAGCCTGGGCACTCCCCGGGGGGCACTGGCGACCTTCTCGACATGTACCGTCTCGCCCTCGCGAACGACCGCAGGTTCAGCGCCGCCGGCAACGAGTTCGAGGCGGTGAAGCAGACCGTCCGCCAGGCGAAGGGTCTGTACTATCCCACGCTCGGCGTCGCCGCCGAACGTATCGAGACCTCCCAGGAGATCATTCGCAGCGACAACGACGTGTTCGGGTCCGGCGAATCGGATTTTCCCACCAACGTGCTGTCGCTGTCCCTCAGTCAGCCGCTGTTCCGCTGGGATTACGTCAGCCAGCGGCGCCGCGCGGGAGCCGAAGTCCAGCAGGCGGAGTACCAGTTCATCGCCGCCGAACAGGAACTCATGTTGCGCACGGCCGAGGCCTACCTGCTGACTCTCGCCGCCCTCGACAGCGAGTTCGTGACCCGGCAGGAACTCGACGCCGTCGGTCGTCAGCTCGAACTCGCGCGCAAGCGGCTGGAAGTGGGCATGGCCAACGGCACCGAGGTGCACGAGTCGCAGGCGCGCTACGACCTGACCCAGTCCGAGGTCATCCAGGCGCAGAATGCGCTCGCCGACAGGCAGGAAGGGTTGCGCGTGATCACGGGCGCGATTCCGGGTTCGTTGGCGCCGCTGCGTGACGACTTCGACATGGTGCCCCCGGATCCCGCCGAACCCGAGCAGTGGATCGACCAGGCCTTGCAGAACAACCTCGCCGTCAAGGCCCGCCAGGCCGCCGTGGAAGTCGCCATGGCGGAGTACCGTATCGACAAGGCCGACCGGTATCCCACCCTGGACATGGTGGCCACGTTCGAAAACCGCGACACCGAGGGCAGCCTGTTCGGCGGTGGCAGCGAGGTCGAATCGACCGATATCTCGGTGCGCGCCGGATGGACGATCTTCCAGGGAGGGACGCTGCGTGCGCGGATCCGCGAATCCATGTACAAGCTGCAGCAGGCCGAGGACGAGCTCGAACTCGAGCGCCACAACGTGCGGCGGGCGACCCGCAATGCATACCTCGGCGTGGTGAGCAGCATTTCCAGGGCCAACGCCCTGAAATCGTCGCGCGACGCCCAGGCCATGACCGTTCAAGCCAAGCAGCGGGGCTTCGAGACCGGCACCAACTCCAACCTCGAGGTGCTCGACGCCGAGCGCGACCTCTACTTCGTGCAGCGCGACTATCTCGAGGCGCGCTACGACTACCTGCTCAACCTGTTGAATCTCAAGCGCCAGGTTGGCAGCCTCGGCGCCCAGGATCTCGCAATGATCAACGACCTGCTGGCCACCGGGCAATGATGCGGCACCCCGCTGTCGAACCCGTCCGATCGGCACCGGAAGGTCGCAGCTGATGCCGCCCAATCACAAGAAGAAGAAGCCGCCGCTGCCCAAGTGGCGAACGTCGGCCGACAACCGGCCGTTCATGCCGATCCTGGTCCAGTCACTGTTCGCCCGGGCGCGACTGAGGAGCCAGACCCGCCGCGGAAACCCCATGACCATCGCCGACGTCAGCGCGCTGTTGCGCGGCGTCGTCGGTGTCGAGCGCCCGCCGGATGCCGGGTTGTCGACCGGCTGCAACGAGGTGCTCTTCGAGGCCCTCGAGCCGCGCATACTTCTGTCCGCCGACGGCTTCATGCCGCCGCCGACTCCGGAGATGTTCGACGACAACCCCGAGGTCGAGGACGTGGAGCTGCCGCCGTCGGAACTCGACGAATCCGTCGCGCAGCAGTTGCCGCCGGAGGAGGTCGACACGCTCGAGCCGTCCGGCGGCGACACGTTCGGATCCGGCGATGGCGAAACCGAACAATCCGGGGGCGACGCGAACTCCGGTACCGCGGGCGACCAGGAGCAGGCCGGGCTCGCGGCGACCGCCGGTACGGGCGGACAGGTGCAGGCACAGATCGGCTCGGTTTCCGCCGACGATCCGGATCGCGCGACGGCGGGCACCTATACGATCACCTTCGGCGACGACTTCGCCTACGAGGTGTTCGATGTCGAGGGCGAAGTCGTGGCCGGCGGGACGTTCGACCCCGACGAGCCAACCATCAGCTTCAACGGTCTCGACGTGACGATCGAGGGAATGCCGGATAGCGGCACGTCCCTCGGTTTCAGCTATCCCGGCGAGTCCGGCGAGTACTCGGGCGACGGAGTCGCGGCAGGCACGTCCGGATTCGGCTCGACCGATGACGAGGCTTCGTCCGTATCCCGGCAGATCGAGGAGACCGGCTCCGGTGACGAGCAGGGCCAGGCAGCGGATGGTGCACTCGGCGATCCGCAGGATACGGGGGACGAAACGTTCGCGCAGTCCTCATCGTCCGGGACGACGAGTTCCGCAATGCAGCAGGAGGATCGCTCGCTGCAGATCGTTTTCGTCGACTCGGCGATCAAGGACTACCAGTCGCTGATCGACCAGCTCGCCGGCGAGAGTACTGCCGATTCAGGCCAGACTTCCGCCGAGATCGACGTCCCGCAAAGCACGGAAGCTTCGGGCACGACCGATGATTCGGATGACTCGTCCTTGCTCGTCGACGAGCCGTCCGGGGAGGACGCGCAGTTCGAGCCGGCGAGCATCGACGCGGAGCCGGTCGACCCGCGACCGGCGCCCACCCGGATTCTCGAGACGCGCGGCGCCGAGATACGCGTCTACGTAATCGACTCGCGACAGGACGGGATCGAGCAAGTCAGCCGGGTGCTGGAAGCCTACGAGGGCGTCGACACCGTCCATATCCTGTCGCACGGCTCGGCCGGCGCGCTCGCGCTCGGATCCACGCGCATCAACGCCGGGAATCTGGACACGTTCGAGGAGAACCTGGAGGGTTGGGGTTCCGCGCTGACACCCGGCGGCGACATCCAGCTTTACGGATGCAACGTGGCCGATGGCGAGCAGGGCGCCCGGTTCATTCGCGATTTCAGTGCCGCCACCGGCGCCGACGTCGCGGCCTCGTCCAACGACACCGGCGCTGCCGCGTTCGGCGGCGACTGGAACCTCGAGTTCACCGTCGGGGTGGTCGAGTCCACGGTGATCAACGACTCGCTGGCTGCGTCGAACTTCGCCTACCTGCTGGCGGCACCCAACATTCTCAACAACGGCACGGGCTTCGTGACCGTCAACGGCAGCGGTGCGAACGACCACTGGCGGATCGTCGATTCGGGAACGACTCTGACGATCTCGAACCTCGCGACCGACGGCGCAGTCTTTACCGAGGTGCTGACGGTTTCCAGCGGCGGCACGTTGATCATCGATCTCGCCGGAGGCGCGGATATCTTCGAGTTCCAGGGCCCCCTGGCGTTCGATTTCAACCTGGTCGTTCGTGCGGATACGATCACCGTCAGCGACGACATCGACGCCGGCTCGGGCAACCTCGCGCTCGAGGCGCTGGCGGTCGGCGTCATCGCAGGCGGCACGCAGTCGGTGGCGCCCGCCGCATCGCTGTCGATCTCCGGCGCGACGCTCACCGCCGGCGGCGTCACCCTGAGTGCGTCGTCCGGCGTCATCGACACGGTCGGCAACGAAGTATCGGATATCGACTGGGACGTCACCTCGTCGGCGACCGTGACCATAGACGACAGCACGATCGCCGCCGGCGGCGCGGTCCACATCTCGGCGAACAACGGCGTCATGCTCTCCGCCGCGCCGGATGCCGACCTGTTCGACCTCGACTTCAGCGCCGTCTCCAGCAGTACGGACATCACGGTCGACAACACCACCACGGTCACCATTTCCGGCGGCTCGGTGATCGAAGACAGCGCGACGTCGGTCAGCATCGCGGCCACGGACAGCTCCGAGGTGACGGTGACGCCGGAGAACGCCGACCGATACCTTGGCGGCTACGACCTGTTCGGCGCCATACCGGGGTTCATCGACGTCAGCAGCACGGTCGAACTCAACCGCACCACGTCGGTGTCGGTCACCGGGTCGAACATCGGCGCCGACACGGCCGGCGACGCCGGTGGAGCCTTGACCATTTCCGCGTCGAACAGCGGCGGGATCGATTCGTCGATTGTCTCGGACAGCGTCGGCACCGTGTCGCACAGCGCCGAGGACGTGGTCTCCGTCGTCATCCAGTCGTCCGACCTCGAGGGCACGGCGGTCTCCATCACCGCGGACAACACGGCGCAATACATCGCCGAGGGAAAGTACCTCACGAACGACATCGGCGGCGGCGTCACCATCGACGTGGACGGCTCCGCCATCACGTCCACCGCCGGCGCCATCACGATAACGGCCACCGACGATGTCAGGATTACAGCGAACACCACCGTCACCGGGATCGATCTGAGCGCCGTCGAAGAGGCTGCAACGCTCTCGCTGGATCTCGAGGTCGCCACGGCCTTCAATCACGTCGACCGCGACGTGCGCGCGGCGGTGTTCGGCGGCTCCACCCTCGACAGCACGGACGGCGACATCGAGATCTCGGCTACGCGCAGCGCCGAGATCACCGCCGAAACCGAGGCGACCACGCTGATCCAGGGGACGCTGGCCGGCAAGTCGACCAACATCTCCGGTGGTGGCACTTTCTCCCAGAACACCATCCTCGGCAACGTTGCCGCCTATATCAAGGACAGCGCGGTCGTCACCCGCGACGGCGGCGACGTCAGTGTAACGGCGACCGACGACTCCGAGATCGACGCCACGGCCTACGCCAGCGCCGGCGTGACTCTCGACGAGCTGGACACCCAGTTCTCGCTCGGCACCACCGCCGCATCCGTCGGCGTGTCGGTGGCGCTGAACACCATCGGCTGGGACGTGGGGAACCTGGCGCTTGCGGCCCTGGAGAGCCTGCTCGGCGACGCCGAGTTGCTGTCCAACGGGAGTCCGACCGAGGTGAGCGCATACATCGAGGACTCCTCGGTGGTGGCCGCGGGCGTCGTCGGCGTGGCCGCGGTGTCGATGTCCCAGGTCAATTCCACGGTCAGCAACGCGGTCACCTCGACGTCGTCGACCATGTACAAGGGCCGCGGCGGCGGCGTCAGCGGCCTGTTCTCCGGCAACAAGGTCAATGCCGAAGTCAGGGCCTGGATCGACGAGGACGCTACGTACCTGCATGAATCGGGTGCCGCCACCGGGGACCTCGCGACCGGAGACCGGGTGCTGCACGACGGCGTCGTCTATGAGTACCTCGGCGACGGCGAAATCGGCGCCAGCCTGGACGATGGTGACCAGGGTTACGCGACCAACGTCGCCGACTGGTGGGCGCTGGCGGTCTCCGCGGCCGGCGGCGTCAGCGTGTCGGCCTCGGATGCCTCGCTTATCGACGCCAACAGCAAGGTGTCATCCACGTCCGTCACCACCAACGACGGCGGTGCGGACTTTGCGGACGACCTGACGGGCTTCCTCTACGAGGTCGAGTTCGTCACCGACGGTGACGCCGTCACCACCGACCCACTCTCGCTCGACCCGACCACGTCGGTCGACGCGGTGCCCAACCCGAGCGCGGTTTCCCTGGTCTTCGGCGACCGCGTGCGCCTCACCGACGACTTCCCTGGCGGCGGTGCTGGCGCGGGTATCGGCGGCAGCGTCTACGAGTACCTCGGTGTCGACGCTACCCTGGACCTCGCCAACCAGGACTACACCAACCTGGACATCTGGAAGGAGATCCAGGCGACCCAGCTCGTTCCCACCGGCAACAACCTGAGCGAGTCGAGCTCCATCGCCATCGGCGGCATGGCGGTGCTGAACGACGTGCGCGGTGACGTCGAGGCCTGGGTGAACAAGGCGGCGATTTCGGTGGCCGACGGCGACATCGTCGTTACCGCCATCGACGACGGGCAGCTGAAGGCGACCGCGGACAACACGGCCGAGTCTTCCGGCGGCAGCGCATACGGTACCGGTACCTCCCTCGCCGTCAACGGCACGATCGCGACCAACGTTCTCCAGGGCTCGGCAACGGCGTGGGTGGTCGACAGCTCGCTCGCCACCGTCGACAGCGGCAGTATCCGGATCACGGCAGACAACAGTGCCGACCTCGACGCGGTCACCAGGGCGTTTACGCAAACGGGCGACACCGCGGTGTCTTTTCTGCTCGCCTTCAACTCGATCGGCTGGGAGTCCCAGAACCTCCTCTACAACGCGATCGACGCGCTGATCGGCACGGACATCGGCGACCAAAGTGTCTCGGCAGCGACCGCCTACATCCAGGATTCGAATGTCGTCGCCGCCGGCGACATCGGCGTCGACGCCGCCAGCACCTCGACTGTGAACTCGGAGGTTTCCAACAAGTCCACCGCCGCCGCCTCCGCCATGCTCGGCGCCACCGCCAGCAACTATGCGGGCGTGCTTTCAAGCAACGCCGTGAGCGGCGCCGCGCAGGCGTGGATCGACAACAGCGGCGCGGATGTCGACGAATCGATCGAGGCCGGCGGCAGCGTGTCGGTCCGGGCCTCGGACAGCGCCGTCATAAATGCCACCACCGACCTTGAGGCGCCGACCTCGTCGTCCAACGATCTCGGCACAGGGCTCCTGAACAACCTCGTCGCGACCCTGCTAGACGATTACCAGTACAGCAGCGAATCCGGCACCCGGACTCTCGAGTTCGGTGACAAGGTGCGACTGGCCTCGGGGTTCGCCGGTGCCGGCGAAGCCGAATCCGTTTACCAGTACATGGGCCAGGGTGCCACGGTCGACTTGTCGAGCACCGACCCGAACGACGTCGACTATACCGACAAGACCTACTGGAAGAAGCTCAACGAAACCAACGTCGTGCCCGAGGCGGTCGCCTATACGCTGCTCGATGCGACCGGCATCGAGGGCGCCGGCGGCGATTCGAACGTGCTCGCCGGGCTGGTGTCGCGAAACGACGTGCGCACCGCGGTCGAAGCATGGATCAACGAGGCGTCTGTCACCGCGCTGGACGGCGACATCCACGTGATCGCCGACGAGCACGCGCGCATCGATGCAACCGACTCCAGCGTGATCGAGGCCTACGGCGACGCCTATTCCGGCGTGATCGTGAACAACCTGGTGCTAGCCAACGCCGAGGCCCGGATCACGGGCAGCACGCTGCAGGCGAGCGACGCCGACGGCGGCGACGATGACGATTTCGGCAACGTGATCGTATCGGCGGACAACGAGGCGATCATCGACGCCAGCGCGCTCGGCTCGGTGAACGGCGAGGCGATCGGCTTCACCATTGCCTTCAACACCATCGGCTGGAACGCCCAGGACCTGTTCACGCAGACCATCGACGCGATCATCGGCGCGCCCCACCTGGCCGAGATCGGCGATCCTGACTACAGCCTCAGCGACCCGGATATCGCCGATCTAAAGGCGCTCGAGTACGGCGACGCGGTGAAGCTCGACGCCTCGCCGCTGCCGGCCGGCGTCACCGGAGAAGAAGGCGCCACTTACCTGTGGCAGGGCGAGGGGACCGAAACCGAGTCCGACAACGGGGTGGACCTGCTCGACCAGGACTACACCGATACCGATCGCTGGCGCAAGGTGCTGCTCGCCGACGTGTTCGGCGGCGTCAACGCCTCCGGCGCAGTTGCCTATATCCAGGACTCCCGGGTGAGCACCGACGGCGACCTGGATGTCACGGCCGTTTCCGCGGTGCAGCTCGCTGCCGAGACCCGAAGCGCCAACATCTCGGATAAGGCCAACAACGCCACGGTACAGGCAAAGCACGGCTACAGCAGCCAGGCCGTCGGCGGCCTTGTGACCGGGAACAAGGTGGCCACCGAGGCGCGCGCCTGGATCGACAACGGCGGCATCGTCGACTCGACCGACAACGCCATCGACGTCGGCGGCAGCCTGAGGATTCATGCCTCCGATACGCCCGGCGACAATGACGTCCTCGCCATCGAACCCGCCTACCTGCTGAGCGAAACCGACGACACCCCGAGCGAGGTGAATCCCCGCGACGTGGTGCGGATCGACGATGTCGGCGTTCTCGCGGGCGGCAATGCCGAGCAGGGCCGTGCCTACCGCTTCGTCGGCGACACCGTGGAGAACATCGTCCTGGTGAACGAGGATTTCACCGACGAGAGCCGCTGGGAACTGCTGCGCCCGGCCGGTATCGAGGCCTTGATCAGTCTCGAAGTGAGCTCCACGGCCGTCAACGACATCTCCGCGCTCAAGGAAATGGCGGGACTGCTCGGCCTTGACGGATACGACTACACCACGGCATCGGGCAGTCTCGTGCCGCTGGTGGGTGAAGAGGCGACCGAGGCCGCGGGCGATGATCCGTACGGGGAAGGCTTCAAGCCGCGAATTCCCGGCACGCGGGTATGGGTGTCGCAGCAGCACATCGATGACAACTCGCTCACCGACGGCACCGATCCGCTGAAGCAGGGTATCTATGAATTCGTCGGTCCCGCCGACGGGCCCGAAGTCGACCTGGCGCTGACGAACTACGGCGACGACGCACTGTGGAAGCGTCTTGGCCAGCAGGACTTCGAGGACATCCTGTTCCCCGAGCTCGGCAACCTGTCGGAGTCCAATTCCATGGCCATTGGCGCCATGGTGGTGATGAACGACGTTCGCGGGGAAGTCGAGGCGTACATCGACGACGCCGAAGTCGACGTTGATGGAGACGTCCGCGTCGAGGCCGTCGAGGATGCCTCCATCCGCGCGTTCATGAAGAGCAACGTGTCGTCGTCCGGCGGCAGTTTCCTCGGCGAGGGCAAGTCCATCGCCGGCCAGGGGCAGGTGGTGACCAACCTGGTGCTCTCAAGCGCCGATGCCTTCGTGCGCGACAGCGTCGTCACCGCGCACGGCACCGCCGAGGACAGTCTCGGCGACCTGACCGTGAAGGCGGAAAACGCCTCGCTGCTCGACGCCACCCTGCTCGCTTCGACCCAGACCGGCGACACCGCCGTGGGCGTGACCCTTGCCTTCAACACCATCGGCTGGAAGCCCCAGAACGTCCTGTTCAACGCCATCGACGCGCTGCTCGGGGATCCGTTGTTGTCCAAGGCCTTCGACCTCGAGCAGCCCGCCCGCACCGAGGCCTACATCCTCAACTCGCGCATCGATATCGCCGGCGACCTTTCGCTCGACGCGCTCGGCAACACCCAGCTCAACGCCACCGTCAGCAATGCGGCGGAATCCAACGCCTCGGCACTGAAGGGCGCCGGCGGCAAGGGCTTCGGCGGTGTTCTGGCCAGCAACAAGGTTTCGACCAACGTCCGCGCCTACATCGACTACGAGAACGGCGCCGACTTCACCTCGGCAGACGGGAACCGAACGCTGCAAAACGGCGACTGGGTCGAGCATGACGGCGCCGTCTACGAATACCTCGGCCGCGTCGATACCATTGATCTTTCGGACGACGAACAGGACTACGCCAACAACAGCGCCGACTGGAAGCTAGTCACGGAGACCACGCATGGCGTCGCCACCGACGTGGACGCCGGCGGGGGCGTCGCTGTCAATGCCGAGGACAATGCCGGCATCTACTCCAACATCAAGCTGGTTGCGTCGTCCGTCACCACCAACGACGGCGGCGCGGGGGTCATCCAGGAGACCATCAGCGACCTCGTGCCGGTCGACTACGATTCCGGCAACCCGCTGTACGCCGACCCGATCGCCCTTCAGTTCGGCGACCGCGTACGCGTGGCCGACGATCATGAGGCCGGCGGCGAGGCCGGCAGCGTGTACCGCTACATGGGGCCCGGTGCAGGTGAGGAAATCACGCTTTCAGAGGAGAACTACGACAACCTCGACCTGTGGAAGATCGAGCCCGAGAGCAACATCATCCCCGACGGCATCAACATCACGGACTCCAACTCCATCGCCGCCGGCGGCATGGTGGTGGTCAACGACGTGCGCAGTAGCGTCGATGCCTTCATCAACGAGTCGATCGTAGACGCCGCCGGCGGCGACATCGTCCTCGCCGCCGTCGAGAACGCGACCATCCGCGCCACCGCCGACAGCACCGCCGAATCCGACGGCGGCGGTTCGGTGGACGGCAGCCAGGGAGACTCGCAGGCCATCGCCGGCACGATCGCGACCAATGTCGTCCAGGGCAGTGCGCAGGCGTACATCCGCGACAGCGTGGTCAATGCCGACAAGGCGACCGCCGCCGATCACGACACCAGCGACGGCGAGACCGACGTGACGTTCGGCCAGAGTGTCCAGATCGCTGCGGACTACGACATCGGCGCCGACGACGCGAACATTCCCGGAAGCGTGTACCGCTACGTCGGCGGCGACGGCACGGGGCTCGACCTGTCGGCCATCGACTACGACAACGACGAAGACTGGGTCCTGCTCGGCACCGGCTCCATCATTGTCGACGCCGAGAACACCGCGACCCTCGAGGCCGTCACCAGGCAGGCAACCACCGCGGCGGGCGAGACCTTCTCCGTGGTGGCGGCGTTCAACACGGTGGGATGGAAGGAGCAGAACATCCTGTTCCAGGCCCTCGACGCCC
>CBFGVH010000012.1:0-43058 GCA_965652415.1 uncultured Gammaproteobacteria bacterium
ACCGAGGCTGATCGGTTCGCCCCCGATACGAGGCGGATGCGTGGTCGGCGCGGAATCGGCCTCGGTCAGGGGAACGTGGACACGCCAGCCTGCATCAGCGGGGGAACTCGTACTTGACACCGAAGGAAATGATATCGATGGTCACATCGTCGATATCGGTATCGAGCTTCGAGTACTCGCCGAACAGGTTCCAGTCGCCGAAATCGTACTCCACGCCGAGCCCCCCGTAGGGTTCGGTGTTCGACCGACTAAACCCCGTCAAACTGGTGTCGGTGTCCACGGCGAATACGCCGAGCTTGCCGTAGATATCCCAGTTCTGCGTCAATTCATGGTTCAGCACTCCTACGAGGTAGTAGCCTTCCACGTCGAGCGAGAGGTCGGCACCGCGGCTGCCGCCGCGCGCTCGGTAGTCACCGAGGTCCATGTATCCCCCCTCAAGCCCGAACCGGCCGTCGAACAGGTAACCGAACTTCACTCCCAGCGCGTTGTCGCTGTCGCGAAAGCGCACATCACGAACGTCGGCTTCATTCAGACTGAGCCGACTGACGGAGATTCCGGCGTAGGGTCCGCTATCGTCGTCGGCATGGGTGACCGTGGCGACAGCGACGGCGGCAAGCGAGGCGGCGACAAGTGCAAGTCGTTTCATGGTTTTTTCGGCTCCTGGCAATCGGGTTCTCGGTACGTCCGTCGAAATGACATTCGGCATCCCTGCGCGAATGCCGATGCGCATTTTCTTGCGGTGCGTAGCAGGCCGGTTCAAGAGCCGGCGCGCCATAAAGGCCCGATGCGGAGTTACGGTACGGCAATACAGCGTCGTGTTTGCGGCCGATCGCCCGCTGATTTCGTTCGTCGTTGCCTATTGCTCTTGTGCGATTCGTATTTTCTGCCGATTAATCTACCCCCAGGGCACCGTGCTAAGATGTTGTGCCAGGGGTACGCCGAGGAGCGCGATTGTGGAGACCACCTGGGTATGCGTCATGAAACTGTTCCGGGCTACCGGTACGGACTGAACCGTTTTGTACCCGCGGCCTTTACCGGGGACGTCCTGCTGATCCCGAGCCGGGAGCGGGAGGGCAAGTTCGAGATCGTCGAGGACGGCAAGCGGTTCGTTTCGCCCGCCATCCTGGACACGCCGCCGATGGCGAAGCTCGTCGAGGCGCCGCGCGGACTGCCGTGGCATGCGCCGACCGTCGTGTTCGAGCCGGAGTACCCCGATTCCGAGTCGCGACGCGAATCGAAGCCGTTTGCGGCGTCGGACTACCGATACATCCAGCAGGCGGCACGACGGCGCACAGTGCTGCCGGTCCTCGACTACGAGTCGGGCTGGATATACAACCTTGCCAATATCCTGCGCGCCATCGACCTGCTCGATTACAGCCGAATCCTCGCCGTGGCCGCCCAGCGCAGCGTGCTCAAGCGCCGCGAGGAACCACGCGAGAGCCTTCGCGCCTGACCGGGTCCGGCAGACGTCGCCGCACGGCCGATCGAGCCGTGCAGGATGGGGGAAAAATCGCCCCGTCCAGGGCAGCCCTTGCACCGAACAATCTCTTCCCCGACGCAGCCGCAGCCTGTTCAAGGCAACGCGCTGAAATGCGGCCGCATCGCCTCCACCATGGCGTCTATCACTATCTCGTAGCCTTCTGGGCCGAGGTGGCAACAAGCATCGACGTACAAGGTCTGCTCGTTGCCGGCGAACACCGAGGAGAGGTCCACGAAGTTGATGCCGTCGCGGACGAGCTCGGCCCCCTGCCGCACGAGCAACGGATAGGTACGAAGGACGCCGGGACGATAGGGATGGCCCTCGATGTAGGCCTCGCGCCGCTCCTGTTCGCTGAGCGGCTTCGACCCGGCGTGGTACTGGTTGGGTTGGAGGAAATGGAAGTACCGGATGCCGTGCGCGGCGGACACCGCGTGCATCTGCCGCGAGCTGCGCGCCCACTGCGCGGCAATATCCTCGAACATGGCGCTACCCGATCCCGCGTCGTATGGAGGTCCGGTCGCGACCAGCCCGCGCACGTGCGTGTTTGCCGCCCGGTATGATCGGGCCTGGGCCTCGTACTCCGCAATCCGCGACGCCATGCGAACATCGCGCGCCTTCCACACCAGGTTGCGCAGCACGCTGTATCGCCATGGCGACTCGTTCAGTCGCTTCGCCCGACGAGCCCTCGTGTCCTTGGCATGCTCGATCCGGCCGTAGATGCCGAGCAGGGCGACGTTGCGGGTCACGCGTACCCGGTTGTGCCACACGCGCGGAAAGAACGGGTGCGTGCCCGCGCTTACGTTCTCGGCCGGCGGGAGCGCCGCCTCGTTGAAACCGTCCAGGTTGATGACGAGATCGAACCCGGCTCCCAGGGACAGGAACCAGTTCAGCGCCATCAACTGCTGCGGCTGCTTGAAGCCGCCGAGCGCGATGGTATGAATCACCATGCGCTTGTCGCCAAGACCAGGCAGACTGCGCAGCGCCTCCTCAAGATAATCCTCGCTGGACACGTGCACCGTCTGGTACGCGAATGAGCCGCCGAACACCGCGACGACGAAGTCGCCCTCACTCCCGGGCGTCAACGGTGCGTCGTCGTACTGGCGCATCAGGTCGTCGCAGAAGCCGTGACCCGAACAGAGCGAATCGTGGTAATCGACGACGTAGCCCATGAAGGGGTGCAGTATCTCGACCCGCTTCCCGCTGTCGCGCCCGGCCTCGGAGCGGTCGGGAAGACGGGTTTCCTCCGCACGGGTCTCGATGATGCGGTCGCGCTCGTCCGCCAATTCGCGAAGAGACATGGGGGAACCCTCGACCACGCTCTGGATAACGAACGCTCCAACCTCGGCGAGCACGTAAAGTCCCACGAAGCCGATGGCGTAATATGACAGTTTCCTTGCCACGGTCACTGGCATAACTCACCTCACCCTGCAACGACGGTACCGCGCGGGCCTCCTGCATGCGGGCCTGGACGGGCATCGACAGCCCCTGCAGTATAAACGTTGATGCCGTCGCCCTTCCAAGAAGCGTACGACTGACGACGCCCGCGTGAAGACGGTCCCGTGACCGATTCTTGCGCGCAGCCGCTCGGCGACGGTACTCTCATTGCCCCGCCGCGACCCGAGGCCGACAGCGCGCCAGGACAACCTGAACACGAGCAAGCAGACCATATGATGACGAACGCAGGCCGGCGACTGAAGTGCGCGATCCTGGACGACTACCAAGACGTGGCGCTATCGATGGCGAACTGGGCGCCGTTGTCCGCGGAACTCGACATCGCGGTCTTTCACGAGCATTTCGCCGCCGACGACGAACTTCTCGCCGCCATCGCCGACTTTGACATCATCGTCGCAATGAGGGAGCGGACGCCATTTCCCGCCGGACTCCTGGCGCGGCTGCCAAACCTCAAGCTGCTGGTCAGTACCGGCCGGCGCAATGCATCGATCGACCTCGCGGCGGCCGCCGACCATGGCGTGACGGTCTGCCACACCGCGTCGCTGGCACATCCCGCGGCCGAGTTGACTTTCGGCCTGATAATGGCAGCCTGCCGCCAGATTCCACTCGAGGACCGCAACTTGCGCGAGTCCGGGCCCTGGCAGCGGACTGTCGGCATCGATCTCAACGGCAGGACGCTCGGGATTCTCGGCCTCGGCAACCTCGGCAGTCGCGTGGCGAGGGCCGCGCAGGCATTCGACATGAAGGTGATCGCCTGGAGCCAGAATCTCACTCGCGAGACCTGCGAGACGCACGGCGCCGAACTCGTCGCGAAAGAGGCGCTGTTCAGCCGCTCGGACATCGTCACGATCCACCTGCAGCTCGGCCCTCGCACTGCCGGCCTGGTGGGCCGTCACGAAATCGGGCTCATGAAACCGACGGCCATCCTGGTCAATACGTCGCGGGGACCGATCGTCGACGAATCGGCGCTGGTGGAAGCGCTCGAGTCACGCAGGATCAGGTGCGCGGCGCTCGACGTGTTCGATCGCGAACCCCTGCCGTCGGATCACCCGTTGCGATCACTGCCGAACACGGTACTTACGCCACACCTTGGATACGTGACCGAGGATACCTACAAGGTTTTCTTCCAGGGTGCCATCGAGTGTATTCGGGCCTGGATTGACGGCGCGCCCATACGCGTGCTGCTAACCTGACCGGGTGACGAGACACAGTTCCGTGCCCGGCGGCGCGTTGTGTGTTAAGGTGAGCGAGCCGCAGTTGGCGTGTTTCGTGCGGGCGCGGCAGCCGCAATCGAGACGTACTACATCGCTGGAGGTCGACCATGAACGAACGTGAAGCGTACGAACAGAAGTTCAAGGCCAAGATCGACGAGTGGCGTGCCGAGATCGACAAGCTGCGCGCCAAGGCGGAACAGGCAGACGCCGACGCCCGCATTGCCTACAAGAAACAGATCGACGAGCTTCGCGAAATGCAGGACGACGCGGTAAGGCGTCTCGGCGAACTGCGTCGTGCCAGCGACGACGCCTGGCAGGACATCCGGAGCGGCATGGACAGCTCGTGGGAGTCGATCAACGCGGCCCTGAAAAGCGCCTGGTCCAGGTTCACGTAGGTTTCGCGGCGCGCGCGAGCCGATTCACGAATTTCGTCGAACCGCGACCCCCGTTTTCCCGGGGCCGCGTAATGGTCTGCTGACCAATCCAAATGCGCGACAAGAGCATCGTGCAGGAGCGGTGGGTTCGGCCGTATCGTCGATGCCAACGCGTCATTGATGCTGTCGCGGTCGTGAACCCCTCGCTCGATCGAGCACGGCGTCGATCACCTCCACCGCATCGAGAAATCCCGCGCCCCGGCCGAGATCGGCAAGTTCCCTGAGCCCGCCGGCAACTTCCGCACCCCGCTCCTTGCGCCCGAAACGGACGAGCAGGCGCGTTCGCCGGATGATGAAGTCGCTCCACGGCAGGGGCTCGTCGCGCGTGTAGGCCTCGAGCCGATCGGCACAGGACTCCATCGTTTGCCAGTCACCCTGAGCGAAGCTGGATTCCGCCGCCAGCTGGTAGAAACCGAGATGATTGCTGGAAGTGGCGCCGGAGTCGAGCAGACTCTCGCCTTCCGACAGCGCCTGCCGCCGCCGCACGTTGTCGTCCGTTACGAGGGCGATCGCCGCAAGGACTCGTGGCAGCACAAAACGAACGCTGTCCGCCCGCGCCATCGACTCGGCCTGGTCCAGGACGTCCATGGCGCGAGCGTGCTCGCCGAGACGGTACAGCGCCATGGCGCGGAACAGGAGGTTCTGCGGCTGGAAACGGTGTGCGCCGAGGCGCTCCGTCAATCCGACCGCGCGTTCACAATCCTCCAGGCACGCCTCGTACTCGGCCATGTAGAAGCGACTCCACATCTGGATCACCAGGGCAAGCAGGCCCGCGCGGGGAAATCCCGACTCCGACGCGATGGCGGCCGCGTCGATGCCGTCGGCGAGGGCCTCGCGCAGTTCGAGCAGGTAGGAGCGGGAGAAGCCCACCATCGGCAGACTCGCTGCTACCGTTTCATCGAACCCGTGGCGGCGCGCGATCTCGACGCTCTGGGCGAAGTACTGCCTGGCCGTGCGCATGCGGCCGCGAACGTAATGGGCGTCGCCGAGCCCTCCCAATGCACGTACCTCGTCGCCAATGGATCCCGCGGCGCGGGCGAACTCGAGCGAGCGGCTGTGCTCGGCAAGGCACTCCTCGGTGCGTGCCATGGGGAAATACAGGTTGCCTCGCTGGTGACAGATCCTCGCCAGCAGCCGATCGAGTCCGAGGCGCGAAGCGGCTTCCTCCGCCTCGGCAAGAAGCGCGAACGCCTCATCGATACGATCGACGACGCGCAGGCAGCCGGCGATGGCGACTTTCACCTCGACCACCTGGATGGCGCCGTCCCTGCCGCCGCCAGATTCCGCCAGGCACGCCAGGGCCTGCTCGAAATGACTGATCGCCTCGCGGTATGCCGACTGCTCCATGGCCTTCGAGCCTGCCTTGAACCAGTGTTTCAGCGCCTCGCCGGCCATCGCTGCCGACTGGTAGTGCTGCGCCAGGATCTCGGGCCGGGTGTGGGCGACGTCGGGGAACTCGCTGCGCAGGACTTCCGCGATGCGCCCGTGCAGGACGATTCGCCGGCTCTTCAGCATGCTGTTGTAGGCGGCGTCGCGGACCAGGGCATGGCGGTAGACGAACCTCGCGCGCGACCCTACGCCGCGCCGGTAGACCAGGCCCGAATCGATCAGCCGCGACAGCGCGGCGCCGACCATCGCCTCTTCGTGGCCCGAGACTGCCACCAGGAGCGGAAGCGAAAACTCCCGCCCGATGGCGGCGCCGATCTGGGCCAGCAGCTTGGCGTCGTCGAGATGGTCGAGCCGCGCCATCAGAGAGTCCTGGAGAGTCTCGGGAATCGCGAGGGTGTGCAGGATGCCGGAGATACGGTATCCATGGTCTTCCTCGATCACCATGCCCGAATCGAGTATGGTCCTGGTCAACTCCTCGACGAACAGCGGCACACCGTCCGTCCTCGCCACGATTTCCTCGGTGATCTCCGGTGGCACCGGCTTGCCGCCCGCCAGGGCGGTCACCATCGTCTCGCACTGGGACCGATCCAGCCTGTTGAGCGTGACGAGCGACACGTGCGCCTCGCCCGTCCAGGGCGGCACGAACTCGGGACGAAAGGTCACCACGAGCAGCGCGCGCCAGGAACGGATCCGCTCCACCAGCATGCCGACGAGTTCAAGGGTCGTCGGATCGGACCACTGCACGTCCTCGAACAGGACCAGCAGGGGCCTGCGACTCGCGAGCGACTCGAGGTTCCGCGCCAGCGCTTCCAGCGTTCGCTCGCGCAGTGCGTCGGCATCGAGCCCGCGCACGGTGTCGTCGACGCGGGCAGGCAGCGACATGAGAGCGGCGATCACGGCCAGATCCAGGGAAGCAGTCTCCCCGTTTCCGAGCAGCTGCGAGAGCTTCACCAACTGTTCGTCCGGAGAATCACGCTCTTCGAACGCCGCGGCGCGCTGCAGGTGCTCGATCACCGGGAAGAGCGTCGAACTCGAGTGATACGAGGAACATTGGCAGCGCACCGCCACGTGATCCGTGCCGGCAAGATGTTCGCGCAGCATCATGGTGATCCGGGACTTGCCGATGCCTGGCTCGCCGCCCAGCAGCACGACCTGCCCGCGGCCGGCCGCCGCCTTGTGCCAGCATTGTGCAACCAGCGCCGACTCGTGTTCACGGCCAACGAACGGCGTGAGGAAACGGTGGCCGGCGGCCTCGAACCGGGTCTGGCCCGTCGCGCTACCCGCGACGCGCCACGCACCGACGGGTTCGTCAAACCCCTTGACGGCCTGCGGCCCGAGATCGTCGAGGCGAAACGCGGCGCCGACGAGACGCCGCGTGCCCTCTGCGATCACGACCTCGTTCGCGCCGGCAAGCCCCTGCAGGCGCGCCGCGAGGTTCGGCGTCTCACCGACCACGTCGTGCTCTCGCGCGGCTCCTTCCCCAACAAGTTCCCCGACCACCACCTCCCCGGTGGCGATTCCGACGCGCACGGCCAGCGGAGCGGGCCCGGGCGCCGGCAACGACGGTGCTCCGGCGGCGAGTTCCAGGCCGGCGTGCACGGCGTGCAGGACATCATCTTCGTGGGCGCGTGGATAACCGAAGTAGGCCAGCACGCCGTCACCCATGTAGCGCGCCACGTATCCTTCGTGACGACCGATGGTGTCGGTGCAGAACTGCCGGTAGGCGCGGTTCAGCTCGCGCAGGTCTTCAGGGTCGAGAAGCCTGGCAAGGTTCGTGGAACCCACCAGGTCGCAGAATACGACGGTTAGCTGGCGCCGCTCGGTGCCGTCGACCGACAACGGATCGATCGAGCCGGCAGCGTCTGTTGGTGGAGCGGCGTCGAGAGAGCTGCCGCAATCGACGCAGAAGCGGGCATCGTCCACGGCGGCCGCGCCGCACGCGAGGCACGTGCGCGACAACCTGTTGCCGCACCCGGCACAGAACCGGGCGCTTTGCGGATTGGAGCGGTTACAGCGGGTGCACCGCATGAGTCGGTGCGACCGGAGAGGCCGCGGCAGCGGGCGTCGATGAGGCAGCCATCGCTCGATGATACCGGACCACCGGCTCGCCGCGCGACCACGGGTCGCCGCGCCTGCCGGCCGGCGGATGCACCACCGACGCGCCGCGGCTCGCCTGTTCCGGAACCTGTGATCCGCGGCTCTACGACCTCAGCCGCGAGATCCCGATCATCCTCAGCGCCCAGCGCTCGAAGGCCGGCTCGGAGACGCCCTTCCTGACCTTGCGCAGGAAGTACTTCTCGAAGGCGATCTTGGCGAAGTGCACCCATTTGCCCTTCTTGAACCAGGTGACGTTGCGTGGAGGGATCTGCGGGACCGCGACGAAGGCGGCGCCGGTGTCGCCGAAGTCGGCGAGACAGAACGCGTTCCACGACGCCCGGGCGGTGGCCTCGGTTCCTTCGATCTCCGCCTTGATGTTGCGCACGATGGCGGTCACCATCGACTCGATCATGTAGCCGGTCTTGGGCGCGCCCGTCGGCACGGGCGTCGACTCGACCGGCGGAATGGCCACGCACACCCCGGCGGCGAAGATCTCGGGATACTTCGGGCTCCTCTGGTGCTGGTCGATGATGACGAACCCGCGCGGATTGCACAGCTCCGGCACCTTCGCCACCGCGTCGACGCCCTTGAACGACGGCAGGATCATGGCATGGCGGAATGGCAACTCGTGTTGCTTCGCCACTTCGCCGGCGGCATCGATCTCGTCGACGTGCATCGTGCCGACATCGACGCGCGTGATCTTCGCATTGACCATCCACTTGATGTGCCGATTGCGGAACTCGTGTTCCAGCAGGCCCTTGGAATCGCCCACGCCGCCGAGGCCGAGGTGCCCGACGTACGGCTCGCTCGTGACGAAGGTCATGGGAATCCTGTCGCGCACCTTGTGCCTGCGCAGCGCGGTGTCGAGGATGGCGGAGTACTCGTAGGCGGGACCGAAACAGCTGGCGAACGGGGCCGCGCCGACGATCACCGGGCCGGGATCGGCGACGAGCCGGCGGAAATCGTCGTAGGACTTCTCGGCATGGTCCACCGTGCACACGGACTGCGTATGGCCGCCGTTCGGCCCCGACCCCGGCACCTCCTCGAAGGCGAGTCGGGCCCCGGTCATGATGACGAGATAGTCGTACTGCATTGCGTCGCCGCCGTCGAGCTCGATGCGCCTGGCGGCGGGATCGATGTGCTCGACTGCCCTGGCGACGAAGTCGATACCGCGCTTGGCAAGGCACGGCCCGATCGGCACGGTGATCTTGTCGCGCGTGCGCCAGCCGACCGCGAGCCACGGATTGGACGGAACGAACTGGAAGTAATCCGTCGCGTTTACCACCGTGATGCGGTGCTTGTCGCCCAGTGCCTCGCGAAGTTCGAACGCCCCGGGAACGCCGCCGATTCCGGCGCCGACGATGATGATGTGGGCCATGATGCGAATCCGGGTGATGAATTGGCAAACAATCTTCTCACCGCGGGTGCCGGCGTTACTTGATCGGCGTCATGTTCCGCACCACCGGCCGCGCGGACGATGAATTACGACCTTAAGCGGTTGTAATGCTCATCACCTGTGAATGCGCGGGCCGAACCCCATATGGGTTTGTACTGCGACAGGATGAGTCCAATTTCCTCCTCCCTTGCTGCCCCGAGTCTCTCGGGGCATTTTTTTTGCGAACCGGAAGCAATGGGCGAACCAGGCTCCGGGCCGCGGCCGGCGCCGGTCAGGACAGCTCCGCGTGGACCTCGTCCAGCACCCGCCCGAGAATGTCGAAAAGCTCGCCGATCTCGGCCTCGGTGATGATGAAGGGCGGCGCCAGCACCACGGCCTGGCCGAGCGGCCGGCACACGAGCCCGTGGCGCAGCGCTCGGGTGGCCACCCGTTCGCTGATCTCCACGTCTCCCGGAAACGGAGTCTTGCCCGCCTTGTCGGCCACCAGTTCCAGCGCTCCCATCAGCCCCACCCCGCGAGCCTCACCGATCAGCGGGTGATCCGCCATCGCCGCCAGCCACTGCTGGAAGACGGGAGCCACCTTGCCCACGTTGGCGAAGGCCCCGGCTTCAAGCTCGTCGATCGCGGCCATGGCCACCGCGCAGCCGACGGGGTGAGCGCCGGTGGTGAAGCCGTGCGGCACCTCTCCGTAACGCGCCGCGGCGTGCCCGACGCGCTCTGCCATGTCGGGCGAAAGAATGACCGCCCCCATCGGGAAGAACCCGGCGGTCAAGACCTTCGAAGCGACTACGATGTCGGGCTCGATGCCGTAGTGCAGCGATCCCCAGAACGAGCCCGTGCGGCCGAAACCGCAGATGACCTCGTCGGCGATCAGCGGGATGCCGTGGCGGCGCAGCACTGGCTGAATCGCCTGGAAGTAGCCCCTGGGGGGCACGATGACGCCGCCCGCACCCAGCACCGGCTCGGCGAAGAAGCCGGCGAAGAACTCGGCGCCGGTGTTGCGAATGGTCCGGTCGAGCTCGTCCGCCAGGCGCGCCGAGAACGCCTCCTCGCTCTCGCCCTCGGCCGCTTCCCGCCAGTGATGCGGACAGCTCAGGAACCTGACCTCGGCGAGCGGCAACCCGGAGGCCGAACGCACGTAGTCCTTTCCGGTCAGCGAGGACGTGGCCACGGTCATGCCGTGATACGCGTTGCGCCGGCTGAGCAGCAGCCGCCGGTGCGGCCTGCCCTCGGCCTCGGCCAGGATCCACAGCAGCTTGACCACGCTGTCATTGGCCTCGGAGCCGGAGTTGGCATAGAACACCTGGCTGGCATCCATCGGCGCCAATGACACCAGGCGTTCGGACAACTCGAGCGCGGGTTCCGTCACGCGGCCGAAGAACGCGTGATACGCCGGCATGCGGGCATAGGCCTGCTGCGCCGCCTCGATCAGGCGCGGGTTGTCGAAGCCGAGCACCACGTTCCACAGACCGGAATTGCCCTCGAGGTAGCGACGGCCCTGGTCATCGACGATATAGACGCCCTCACCCCGTGCCACGACCAAGGGCCCATCGCGCCGGAGAGTCTCGAGATGGGAGAACGGATGCAGGAACGGGCCCGGGAATTGTCTGCTGCTCATCGATGAAATCCGAAAAATGGTTTCTGAAATTGCCGGGAACGGCTTCGTGCGCGGCCGTCAGCGGCAACGCCCGTGGCGGCGCATGATCTCGACCAGCCGCTGGTGGTCGATGGCCCGGCAGACCTTGCCCGGCGGACGCAGCGTGGTCATGTCCTCCGCGGCTACGAGCGTGTTGAGCACGGCCTCCTCGACGGACTCCACCGCGGCGAGGTAGACGTCGTCGAGGAACTCGTCGTTGAGGCACTCCAGCTGCAGCCGCGCTTCGCCGACCTGCATGAGCGGCCTCCGGTTGGCGATGGAGAACGCCAGGAAAATGTCGCCGGAGTTGTTGCCTCCCGGCGAGCCGCCGCGGCCGATGCCGATGGCCGCCCTGCGCGCCAGCCGCTCGAGCTGGTGCGGCAACAGCGGCGCGTCGGTGCCGAGGATGACGATGATCGAACCCCGTTCGGAATCGGCAAGCAGTCGGTCTTCTACCAGGTACCGGCCCACCGGCACGCCGAGCGCGGTGAACCACGGCCGGATGCCATGGTTGGCCTGCACGAAGGCGCCCACCACGTGACGCTCACCGGCGAGATCGACCAGTCGCGAGGCGGTGCCGCTGCCGCCCTTGAACTCGTAGCAGATCATCCCGGTGCCGCCGCCGGTATTGCCCTCGGCCACCAGGCCGCCGCTCGCGCAGTCGATGGCCGCCAGCGCGTTTTCGGCGCTGACGTGCTGGCCGTTGATGTCGTTCAGCACGCCGTCGTAGGTCTCGGCCACGACCGGCATCGCCCACAAGTGTTCGTTCTCGAACGCCTCGGCGTAGTGGCGCAGCATCCACGCGGTCGCGCCGTGATGCACGGCGCCGACGCCGTGGGTGTTGGTGATGCAGATCGGCCCGACGAGATGGCCGCCGTCGCGAACCCAGTGCGAGCCGGTCATCTCGCCGTTGCCGTTGAGGGCGTACATGCCGGCCCACACCGGCGAGGGTTCGCGATCGAAGCCGCGCGGCAGGATCGCCGTGACCCCGGTGCGTACCGGCCCGTGGCCGGTGCGAAGCGGCCCTTCGCCCTCGATCCTCGTGGTCATGCCCACCAGCACGCCCGGCACGTCGGTGATGGCGTTGTGCGCACCCGGGCGACCCGGAAAGTCGAGGCCGAGGTCTCGTGCGCGCGGTTTGGTCATGGCGAAACCCCCTGCAATCGTTTCAGCGTGCCGAGCGCGAGCGGAACCACAGCCCGAGCGACGCCACCACGAGCGAGAACAGGATCATCAAGGTGGCGATGGCGTTGATTTCCGGCTTGATGCCGCGCCTGAGCATGCCGTAGATGAACACCGGCAGCGTGGTGGAATCGACGCCGGCGATGAAGTAGGTGATGACGAGGTCGTCCATGGAGATGATGAACGCCAGCAGCGCGCCGCCGATGACGCCGGGCAGGATCAGCGGCAGCGTCACCCGCCGGAAGGTCTGCAGCGGGTTCGCGCCCAGGTCCGCCGAGGCCTCTTCGCAGGTCTGGTCCATGCCGGCGAGTCGGGCGCTGACCACGATGAACACGTAGCTGGCGAGGAAGGTACAGTGGCCGATGATGATGGTGACAAGCCCCAGCTTGACGCCGAGAGTGACGAAGTAGATCAGAAGCGCGATGCCGAGCACGATGTCGGGGATGATCATCGGCATGAACACCAGCACGCGGTAAAAGGACTTGAACCGGAAGCGAAAGCGCGCCATGGCCAGCGCCGTCAGCGTGCCGATGACCGTTGACACCGCCGTGGTCGTCAGGGCCACGATCAGGCTGTTGCCGACCGCGTTGGTGAGCTGCTCGGTGGACTCGACGTAAAGCGTCTGCTCGGTCAACTTGGTGCCGAGGCCGAAGATGGTACGGTACCAGTCGAACGTGAAACCCGACCACGACATCATGTTGATCGGGTTGGCGTTGAACGAGTACACCATCACGATCACCATCGGCGCGTAGACGAAGGCGAAGAACAGCACGCTGTACATGAGCAGCGTGCTGCGGCTGGCGCGCCTGGTGATCGATCGCAGTAGCGTGCGCATCTTCGCCCTACCGCTCGCTCATGGCTTCCGCGCGGTTGACCACCGACACGTAGATCAGCAGGAACACGAGCACCGCGGCCATCACCATCCACGCCAGCGCGGAGCCGAACGGCCAGTTCCTCGCCTGCAGGAACTGCTGCTCGACCAGGTTGCCGATCATCAGCACCTTGGCGCCGCCGAGCAGGTCCGGGACGATGAAATTGCCGAGGCTCGGGATGAACACGATGATGGAGCCGCCGACCATGCCCGGCACCGACAGCGGCAGGGTCACCCGAAGGAACGTCTTCAATCTCCCGGCGCCGAGGTCCATGGACGCCTCCAGCAACCCGCGATCGAGCTTCTCGAGACTCGCATACAGCGGCAGGAACATGAAGGGAATGAAGATGTAGACCATTCCCAGCACCACCGCGCCCTCGGTGTAGAGCATCTCCAACGGCCGCGTGATCGCGCCTATCGCCATCAGGGTCTCGTTGATCCATCCGGTCGGCCTCAGGATCAGCACCCAGGCGAACAGGCGCACCACGAGGCTGGCGAAGAACGGCAGTGTGATCAGGAACAAAAAGAACGACTTCCACTTGTCCGGCAAGCTGCTCACCCACAATGCCGCCGGGTAGCACAGCACCAGCGTGATCGCCACCGTGGTCAGCGCCAGGCGAAAGGATCGGGCGAATATGCCGAGATATACTGGGTCGAACTCCTCGTACACGCCGTCGGCCCAGCCGAGGATGCGGCCGAAATTGTGGTGGTAGAAGTTCCACTCTACGCCGCCGTAAAGCCCCGGCTCGAGAAACGCGTAGACGAACAGGATCGACAGCGGGGCGAGGAAGAATACCGTCAGCAGCACCGTGACCGGCGACAGCAGGCCGACCAGGCGCAACCGCTTGCGGGTGAGTGCCAGGGCCATCAGTCGTCCGATTCCGGGGCCAGCACGCGCGGGGCCCGGAGGCGATAGCGCAGGCGAATGCGTGAACCGGGTCCGACGCTGCCGGCGAGTTGCCGCGAGGGATCGCGAACGGTCGCCTTCAGCGGAAGGCCGCCGTCGAGAGCGCCGACAATCTGGAAATCGGTACCGACAAACAGCGTCTGCTGCACGACCACGTCGAGAACGGCCCAGCCCGGATCCGTCGCGCCGCCGCCGCCATCGATCTCGAGGTCCTCGGGCCTAATGAGCACGGCCGCACGACCGGATCGAATCGGCGACTCGTCGGCGGCGACACTGATTTCAGGGCCTCCGTCGCTGCCTGCGAGGTGAAGCACGTCCCCGCTCGGCCTGATCTCCCCCTCGAACAGGTTGCCCTCGCCGACGAAGCGCGCCACGAACACCGATGTCGGATGATCGTAGACTTCGGTCGGCCTGCCCACCTGCTGCACCCGGCCCTGGTCCATGACCACGATGCGGTCCGACATGGTCAGCGCCTCCTGCTGGTCATGGGTGACGAACACGAAGGCGATGCCCAACTCGTGCTGCAGGTTCTTCAGTTCAAGCTGCATGGACTCACGCAGATTGCGGTCCAGCGCCGACAGCGGCTCGTCGAGCAGCAGCACGCGCGGGCGGTTGACGATGGCCCGCGCCAGCGCCACGCGCTGCTGCTGGCCGCCGGAGAGCTGCCGCGGCATGCGTCGCTCGTAGCCGGCGAGTCCCACCAGCTCCAACGCCTCGGCGACGCGGCGATCGCGCTCGGAGCGCGGACAACCGGTGACGTCGAGGCCGTAGCCGATGTTGTTGCCGACCGTCAGGTGCGGAAACAGGGCGTAGTTCTGGAACACCGTGTTCACCGGGCGGCGATACGGCGGGATGTGGGCCATCTCGCGCCCGTCGATGGCGATGGAGCCCTCATCGAGGTCTTCGAAGCCGCTGATGGACCTCAGCAGCGTGGTCTTGCCGCATCCCGACGGTCCCAGCAACGTGATGAACTCCTTGTCGCCGACGTCGAGGGATACGCCGCGCAAGGCGTGGACCACCCCGCCCTCGGGCGCGGCAAATCGCTTGCTGGCGTCGCGGATGGATATCACGGGGAGTATCGCCTGCTCGAATGCAGGCGGGGACCGTCGTCGCGGCCCCCGCCGGGATCGTCGATCGGCGCCGGCTGGGCCGGCGCGGTCACGGGATTACTGGGTCCGCACCCGGGTCCAGGCGCGGTCGTACACTCTCAGGTCGGCGCCGAGATCCTCGAAGATCTGCAGCTTCGACATGACCTCCTGCGAGGGATTCATGCCCGGATGGGTCTTGAACTCCTCGGGAAGCATTTCCCGGGCCGGGATGTTGGGCGTACCGTTCATCTGCTGTCGGACGTTGAGCACCGGGATCTCGGGCTGCAGGTAGAACTCCATGAACAGGCGCGCGTTTTCCTTGTTCGGCGCGCTCGCCAGGATGCACATGTCCTCCTGGTACATGGTTGCGCCTTCCTTCGGCACCACGTAGGCCATGCGCTCGGGATCCTCGAACACCGTGTACATGGCGCCGACGTACCAGTGGGCGGCGGCGATGTCGCCCGCCTGCACCAGCGGCAGTACGTCATAGCTGAATGCCGAGATCTTGTCCTTGCGCTCGAGGATGTAGTCGCGCGCCTGGGCGATCTCCTCGGGGTCGCGGCTGTTGACCGAGTGCCCGTTCATGATGAGACCCACGCCAAGCGTCTCGCGCAGGTCGTCGAGCATGGTGATCTTGCCCCCCGTCTTGTCGGGTATGGCGAAGAAATCCTCCCAGCCGGTCACCTCGGGAACGATGGTCTTGTTGTAGACGATGCCCACCGTGCCCCAGGCGTAGGGCAGGCACCACGAACCTTCGGGATCCGTCTGCGCGCGAATGAACGCTGGATCGATGTTCTTGAAATCCGGGTGCTCGTTGATCTTGCTCTCCCACAGCAGCCCGAGCTTGTGCATGATGTCGTGCATGTGCACCGACGGGAAGACGATGTCATAGCCCGTGGCACCGGCCTGGATCTTGGCGAGCATCTCCTCGTTGGTGCCGTAGGTGTCGAGGTTGACCTTGACGTCATGATCCTCCTCGAACTTCTTCAGCACTTCCGGGTTGATGTAGTCGCCCCAGTTGTAGAGGTTGAGCTCGCCGGCCGCGTACGCCGTCGATAATGTCACCGCCAGAACCGTTGCGACGACTCCCCCGCCAGCAGCGCGCAGCGCCGCCTTCCCCGTTCGCCTCTTGTTCGTCACCATCTCGTCTTACCTCCACAGTCTGTGATTGTTGGTCGGCCGGCGCGGCACCACGCACGATGAGGCAGCCCCGACGGCGCGCGGTACGTTGACTCCGCGGTTGCCCGTCGCAGCATATTATGAAAGGATAATACCATTGTCAATTTCTGACAGATTTCTTTCATGAAGAGCGTATTCTCTTCCCACCCGCAAGTCGAACTGATCGGCGTGGCCGACAGGATCCAGTCCATGCTGGCCGAACTGCCCAGGCAGGAAGCCCGTGTCGCGCAGTACATGCTGCTCAACATCGACGACCTGGTATTTCAGAACGGTGCATCGATCGCGCGCAAGGCGGGCGCCAGTGAAGTGACCGTGAGCCGACTGCTGCGCCGCCTCGGCTACCGGGGCATGGCCGGCCTGAAGCGCGAGCTGCGCGCCATGCACGCCGAGGGCAACCTCGGCCTGGATGCGGACGACGGCACGGAGAACCTCGACGACACCCTGCGACACGCGCTGGACGGTGAGCTGAAGGCGCTGGTGAGCGTCTTCTCCCAGACGAGCGATCCGCGCTGGTCGCGGGCGGTGCGCATCGTCACCGGCGCCAATCGCGTCTTCGTGACCGGTTTTCAGTCGGTGCGCGGACTGGCGGAAGACCTCGCCCGCCGCCTGGCGCTGATGCGCGACGACGTGCGCTTCTTCGCCGCCCACGACGGCATGCTCGGTGAATGGGTCGGCGACGACGGCACCACGCGCGGCAGGCGCCGCGACTGCGTCATCATCGTCGACGTGATCCCATACGCGCTGGAGGCACCGCTGGTGGCCGACATGAGTCGCGAGGCAGGAAGGCAGCTGGTGGTGCTCACCGACGAACTCTGCCACTGGGCTCAGGCGCGGACCGACCTCGTGTTCCACGCACCTTCGCGCAACGGCATGGCCATCGAGTCGACCGTGGCGCTGACCTCGCTCGCCAACCTCCTGGTCGACGCGGTGGCGCGGCGCAACCCGGCGCGCACCGACCGTCGACTGAAGCGCTGGCAGACGATGACCCGCAAGCTCAACGTGTTCTGAAGTAACCGAATGTCCCGTTATCGTATCGGGCCGGCGGACCTGCCGTTCGCCCGCGAGTTTCTCGACGATCCCGAGGGGCCCGCAAGCCCCGGCCTGCAGCGCGTGCTCAACCGCATGCGCACCGACACGGCAGGCGGCAAGTACGTGCTGATCGTGGTCGAGCCGTACCGACGCTGGGTCCTTGGGCGATCACCATGCCGCCGCGGCGCACCGGTGGAGCGACTCGACGACCACGTGTTCGACGACCGCCTCGAAGCCGAGCAAACCGTGTTCCGGCTGCGATGGAAGGAACTCACCGGCGAGGACCTGCCGCTGTGAGCGCCGGCTCCCTGCTTGGATATCTCGACCGCTGGAGCGTGTTCCCCGGCGAGACCGTCGTGTGCCGCGCAAGCGCCGTCGATGGCGACGATTACCACGCCGAGCTCGTGCGCATCATCCAGGGCGACCGGCACCCGCACGCGCCCGGGTACCGCGTGGAGCGAATGGACCTTGATCTCGGCGGTCCGTTCGCCGCCCGATTTCAACCTCTGGAGACGGGCTCGCTGGCAATCATCGAAACGCTTAGGGAACCCGGCGCGCGGGGATCGTTCAGCATCGTCGCCACCATCTGGCCGACCACACCGGATCGCGGCGAGCAGGTATTGTTCTCGCGCCGCGACCACGAAGGCGGCAGCGGCTTCGAACTCGCCATTGATGAACACGGCGCCCTGCGCGCGACCGCCTGGTCCAACGGTACCGGCGTTGCGGTTTCGACCGGCCGCGCCTTGCTGGCCCACCGCTGGTACAAGGCGGGCCTGAGCGTGGACGCCGAGTCGGGTGCGCTTGCGGTCATCCAGCAACCCCTCGAACCGCATCCACTCATCGACGACGCCGGCTCGGCCTCGACAGCAATTGCCGCCGACCCGACCCTGTTCGGCCGGAACGCGCCGCTGACCATGGCCGCCGCCCTCGACGAGGAAGGCCGTGCCCGCTGTCACTACAACGGCCGCATCCACGACCCGCATATCCTGGACCATGCCCTGACGGGCGTCGGCGGCGACACCAGGCCGACCACGGGAGTTATCACCGCCTGGGACTTCGCCATCGACATCTCCTCGACGAGAATCGCGGACATATCCGGAAACGGCTGTCACGGTCGACTCGTGAACCTGCCCACGCGCGGCGTCACCGGCCCCGACTGGGACGGGTCCTGTCACGCCTGGCCTCACGACGCATCTCATTACGGCGCCATCCACTTTCACGACGACGACCTGTACGATGCGAACTGGCGCGAGAGCTTTCGCTTCACCCTCCCCGACGATCTCGCCAGCGGCATATACTCCGTGCGCCTGTATCGCGGAGACGACGAGTTCCACATGCCGTTCGCCGTGCGCGCACCGCACGGCAATCGCGGCAGCGACGTCGTGTTCCTGCTTCCGACGGCGAGCTACATGGCCTATGCCAACAACCGCATCGGACTCGACGTACCGGAGACGGAACTGGTCTGCGGCCGCCTCATCGAACTCGACGAGCGCGATCTCTACATGCAGGAGCATCCGGAGCTCGGATTGTGCTTCTACGACCTGCACAACGACGGCAGCGGGGTTTACTACTCGTCGCGCCTTCGCCCGGTGATGGACTTGCAGCCCGGCTTCGTCGGCAAGCTCGGCGGCGCCGGCTCCAGCGTGTGGCAGTTCAACGCCGACACGCACATCACCGGTTGGTTCGAGCATGCGGGCCGGCGCTTCGACGTCGTCACCGACGAGGATCTGCATCACGAAGGCGCAGCCTGCCTCGACGGCTACCGCGTGCTGGTCACGGGCAGCCACCCGGAATACTACTCGGCGGCCATGCGCGACGCGCTTGACGCATTCGTTGCGGGCGGCGGGCGGCTGATGTATATCGGCGGCAACGGCTTCTACTGGCGCGTTTCGTTTCATCCCGAACTTCCCGGCGTCATCGAGTGCCGCAAGTCCGAGGACGGCATCCGCGCATTCGCGCCGGGACCGGGCGAGTACTACGCGAGTTTCACCGGAGAGTACACGGGGCTGTGGCGACGCAACGGGCGGCCGCCCAATACCCTGGCAGGCGTCGGCATGGTGGCCCAGGGGTTCGACCGTTCGTCGCCGTTCGTTCGTTCTCCCGAGAGCCGCGACTCGCGGGTCGCATTCATGTTCGAAGGCATCGACGGCGAGGTGATCGGCGATTTCGGACTGTCCGGCGGCGGCGCGGCCGGCATCGAACTGGACGGCGCCGACATCACGCTCGGCACGCCACCGCACGCGCTGGTGGTGGCGTCGTCCGAACGCCACAGCGACCTGTACCTCGTGACCCCGGAAGACATGCTCGATCCCGTCCCCGGCCTCGGCGGAAGCGAATCGGAGCTCATCCGCGCTGACGTCGTGTTCTTCGAGACGCCCGCCGGCGGCGCCGTGTTCTCGACCGGGTCCATCGCCTGGGCCGGCAGCATGGCGTGGAACGGCTACCGCAACGACGTCGCACGCCTGGCCGAAAACGTCCTCACACGGTTCCTCGACCCGACCCCGTTCGCTGCGCCCGACGACTTGTGAAGATTGATTTTCCTCTTGCTATTTGCATGCGCCGCCCCTATAGTTGCCCCCGCAATCAGCGTTCTGGCCTGCCTTCATCTACCCGTCCGGTCCCGGGCGGTCGTTGCCCAAGACACCCAAGACACCCCGATTGTTCGACCCGCGCCCGATTAGCGCGCGATATCTACATCGACACCAATGGAGGCCAGAATGGCTACCGGTACTGTAAAGTGGTTCAACCCGACCAAGGGTTATGGTTTCATCCAGCCTGAGAACGGTTCGCGCGACGTGTTCGTGCACATCAGCGCAGTGGAGCGCTCCGGCATGGGCTCGCTGACCGAGGGTCAGCGCGTCAGCTACAACGTCGTCGAGGAGCGCGGCAAGCAGGCCGCTGCCGACCTCAAGGCGATCTGAACCCGGTCCGACCGGGTGACGGGGCAGCCGCTACCGGCCGCCCCCGAAATTCAGGCGAAACCCCGCTTCGGCGGGGTTTCGTGCGTTGGGGCCCACCGCCCCGTGACCGAACGACGGCCATGCGCACCGACCGGGCCGTCCCGCACCACCTCAGGTCCTTCGGCGCGCCCGAGCCATGTTTCACCGCCGACCCATCGCGCTCGAGCAGCTCGCACCATGGACCAGCATTTCGCTCGCGCGGCTGACTGGCCTGGAGGGACTGTCGCGCGCCATGCTGGTCGGCATCGTTCCGCTGATCGCCCTCGACACGCTCGGCAGCAAGGAACTCGTCTCCTGGGCCTATCTCGCCGGCGCCGTGTTCACCCTGATGATCACCCTGAACATCGGCACCCTCGAGCGGCTGCTGCATCGCAGCCGGGTAGTGACCCTGGGCGGTTTATTCCTCGTGCTCGCCGCGCTCTTTCTCTATTTGCAGCACGGTCCCCTTCTGGCGCTCGGCATCGGCATGCGTTCGGCGGCCGCGTCGATCTTTTCGGTGTGCATGTCGCTGTACATCATGGATTACATCGGCAAGAAGGAACTGACCCGCAACGAATCGCGCCGCATGGTCCACGCCGGCATCGCGTGGCTGACCGGCCCCGCGCTGGGCGTGTGGCTGTATGCACATTTCGCCGCGCCCGTGGTGTTCGCGGCCTCGGCTCTTGCCGCCCTGGTGATGCTCGGTTATTTCTGGTGGCTGCGGCTGGGTCCGGACCCGGTGCTGCGCAAGGCCCGGTCCCACGTCGCCAATCCGCTCAGGGCGGTGCGGCGCTACCTCGATCAGTCGCGCCTTCGCATCGCCTACGGCATCACACTGAGCCGGTCGTGCTACTGGGTGGCGCTTTTCGTATACGGGCCGATCTACGTGGTAGAGGCCGGCCTGCCCGCCTGGGTGGCGGGATTGCTGCTATCGGCGACCAGCGCCCTGCTGCTGCTCAGCCCGCTGGTGCAGCGCCTGGCGGAGCGCTTCGGCACCCGCAACGTGATCATCGTCGGACTCGTCACGACCGGGGCGAGCACCATTGCCCTGGGGCTGCTGCAGGAAGCCCGGCCGGCAGGCATCATCCTGTGGATGACCGGCGCCATGGGCGGAGCAATGCTGGACGTGCTCGGCAACATCCCGTTCATGCGCAGCGTCAGGCCGCGCGAGCGCACCGCCATGACGACGGTGTTCTCGACCTGGCGTGAAGCGTCCGAGCTGCTCACGCCGGCCCTGTCGGCGGCGATCCTGGCGTTCGCGCCATTCTGGCTGTTCTACATGGTACTCGGTGCCATGCACCTGGCTTCGGCGGCGAGTGCGAGTTACCTGCCCCGGCGGCTGTAGGAACTTCCGCGAAGCGAATCGGCCGCCGCGGTCCATCTTCGATCCGGACCCCGTCCCGGCACCCCGTTCAGTTTGCTGCAGGATTACACCTTGACCCGCATCAAGGTATCATGCGCCCGCAGGATGGATATTTTGCACGTGGGTGATCCGGTCGGGCAGTCGCGGGATGCGCGTGGATCGACGTGCGCATTCAGGGACAGGGAAATAAATAACCTGGAAAACCGGGATGGGAACATGAGGCCAGTGCATCGGCGCGCGCCGCCAAGGGCCGCCGGCAGGCGCCGGACGCGCGGCGTCCCGCTGCTGGCAGTGCTGTTTGCCGTCGCCGCTTCACCCTGCCTCTCCGACGAACTGCAGCCTATCGCCGAAGTCGAAGTCGTCGCGGTGGTGCCGCGCTCGTTTCCTCCCGAGTACGTGACCAACGCGCAGGGGCGGCCCGGCGGCTTCGCGATCGATTCGATCGAGGCCGTCGCCGCGCTGGCCGGAATCAAGGTCCGATACCGGGTCGAGGAAACCTGGCCTGATACGCTGGCGGCCCTGGAAGACGGACATGCCGACCTGATCCCGAACCTGGGTGTCAGCGCTGAGCGCTCGGTGCGCTTCGCCTTCACCCGGCCGCTCGGAACCTTCCCGATATCGATATTCGTACGCACCGCCAGCGAAGACCTCGACCATCCCCTCGACCTCGCCGGCAAGAGCGTGGCCGTGGTCCGGGAGAACGTCGCCGCCATCATTCTCGCCAGGCGCCCCGACGTGGAGACGGTCCTGATGGACAACGTCGAAGCGGCGCTGTTCAAGCTCCTGTCCGGCGAAGTGGACGCGTTGGCCTACCCGGCGCCGGCGCTGCGGGCGCTGGCGAAGGAGGCGGGCCTGGACCAGAGGATCAGGACAACCGGTGCGCCGCTCGCCGAGGTCAAGCGCGCCATCGCGGTGCGCAGAAACGACGAGGCGCTGTACGCGACGCTCGCTCCGGCAGTCGAGCGATTCCTCGACTCCGGCGCCTACCGCCGCATCTACACCCGCTGGTACCGGGACCCCGATTCCCCCTGGAGCGCGACGCGTCTGGCGTGGGTCATGGGCGGCCTGCTGTTTCTCGCCTTCGTCGCCATGGGGCTGTGGCGGTACTTCAGCGTGGCAGGGCTGAACCGCCGCCTGAACGAGTACTCTCGCGACTGGTCCCGCGCCGAGGAGTCGCGGCGCCAGGCCAACCTGATCCTCGAAAACAGCCCGGTAGTGCTGTTCAAGTGGGGACCCCGGGGGGACTGGCCAGTGGAGCTCGTGTCGCGCAACGTGACGCGGTTCGGCTACAGCGCCGAAGACCTGACGTCGGGCTCCGTCAGCTTCGCCTCCATCGTCCACCCCGACGACGTCGAGCGGGTGCGGCGGGAGGTGCGCGAGTACTCCGAGCTGGGGCACTCGACGTTTCGGCAGGAATACCGGATCGTCACGCCATCCGGGGAGATGCGCTGGGTCGATGACCGCACCACCATCGAGCGCGACGCGAGCGGCGAGATCCGCTCCTACCAGGGCGTGCTCATCGACGTCACCGACCTTCGCCAGGCAGAGCTGCAGCTTCGGCACGCGCAGAAGATGGACGCCGTGGGTGCGATGGCCAGCGGTATCGCCCACGACTTCAACAACGTGCTCACCGTGGTGGTCGGCAACCTCGGCGCGCTCAGGCGCCAGCTCGCGGGCAACGCGCAGGCGCTCTCCCGCATCGACTCGATCGAGAAATCCGCCCGCCGAGCCATCGAGCTGACCCGCAAGCTGCTCGAGTTCTCGCGGCAGGATCCCATGCCGTCGGTCCACGTCGACATCAACGACCGCATTCGCAACATGAGCGGGCTCATCAATCGCTCGTTGACGCCGGAAGTCCGGGTCGTGTACCAGCTGTCCGGCGACCTTTGGCCGACCGAGATCGATCCCGGAGACTTCGAAAGCGCCGTGCTCAATCTCGTGCTCAACGCGCGCGACGCCATGACGGGCGGCGGCCAGCTGATCATTGCGACGGCGAACGTCGCCGCCGGCAACTCGGCCGTCGAAGCTCACGGCGACATGGTCGAGCTCACTATTGCCGACGACGGAAGCGGCATGGACGCGGCGACCCGGGAACGGATATTCGAACCGTTCTTCACCACCAAGCCCCGCGGCAAGGGCACCGGACTGGGCCTCGCCATGGTCTTCGGGTTCGTGAGGCGTTCCAGGGGCCGCGTAGAAGTCACCTCCGCCCCGGGCGCCGGCACGACGTTCCGCCTCGCCTTCCCGCGCGCTGCCGGTGACGCGAATGCGCAATCCGTCGTCCACGACGTGGTGCTTCCGTCAGCCGACTCACCTTCACCCGGCGTGACAACGCACGCCCCGCTGCCGCCGCGCCCGGCGGCGGACTGTACCCCCACCATCCTGGTGGTCGATGACGAACCGGATCTTCGAGACCTGGTCGAGGAGACTCTGAGCGAGCACGGCTACCGCGTGCTGACGGCCGGGGACGGACATGAAGCGATCGCGGTGTTGTCCCGCGGCGAACCCGTGGACCTGCTTTTCAGCGACGTGGTGATGCCGGGCGGCATGAGCGGATTCGAACTGGCCGGGAAGGCCCAGGAGTATCGAGCCGGGCTCAAGATCCTGCTCACGTCCGGCCACTACGAGGCGGGCATTGGGACGGGCACGGATTTCATCGGCGAGGTGCTGATCAAGCCGTACACGGATACCGAGCTCCTCTGCAGGCTGAACGCCCTGCTCGGCACGGACGACTCCGGCGACGCCCGGTATTCCTGACCCGGCGCGCCGTGCGGTCGGCGCCGCGACTCGGGCGGGACCAGACCGAAGACCCCTTCGGCCCGCGGGCCGCTTGCGCCGCGCCCGCGCCGGCCGGCTACGGCAGCGGCACCATCAGCCAGTAGCGGAATACGAGGTAGAAGCCGGCCACCACGGCGATGCCGCTGGCGCCGTAGACGAGCGCGCGGCGCAGCGTCATCTCGTCGTGGTTGGCCACCAGCAACACGCCGGCGAACATCACCAGCGCGGCCGCCACGAACCCCACCGCCTTCATCATCAGCACCGACGCGAGCATGACCGCCGGCAGCAGGATGCGCCGGGGCCACGAACCGCGCGCCGGAACCTCGTCGCCGGTCAACCGCGGTGCGCGGAAGATGGCGCGAAGCAGCACCAGCACCGATATCACGATCATGACGATGGCCACGGTACGCGGGAAGACCGCGGAGTCGGCGTCCCCGTAGGTCCGGGTATCGGCGATCACCACGGCGCCGAGGGCGATCAGGAGCACGGCGATGACCGCGCCACCGATGTTGCGGGTGCGCGGATCGATGTCACTCACTGCTCGTGCCTCCTGCCGCGGCGGTCTTCAGGCGCCCCTTGACGAGCGGCCAGAACAGCGACAACAGCGTGAACGCGATGATGCCGATGGAGATCGGCCGCCCGAAGAACATGCCGGGCAGATCGCCCATGGCGCTGCCGATGGTCCAGGCCTGCACGAACCCCTGTTCGGCAATTGGGCCCAGGATCAGGCCCAGCACGATCGGCGACACCGAGAAGCCGAAGCGCCCCAGCACCCAGCCGAACACGCCCAGCACGATCATGATGATGACGTCGGAGACGCTGTTGCGAATGGCATAGGTGCCGATGATGGTCATGAAGGCGACCCCGGGCACCAGCACCGCCTTGGGGATCGTGACGATGGTGCGATAGGCGTAGCGGCCGATCACGAGTCCCACCGGCAGCATGAGAATCGTTGCGATCAACAGTCCCCAGATGAAGGTGTAGACGATGGCTCCCTGAGCCTCGAACAGTTGTGGGCCGGTGCGAATGCCCTGGACCAGCAGCGCGCCGAGTATCACAGCGTCCGGCGGCGTGCCGGGAATGCCGAGCACCAGCGTGGGGATGAATCCGCCGCCCACCGTGGCGTTGTTGGCCGACTCGGTGGCGATGACGCCGCCCGGGTTGCCCTTGCCGTATTCGACGCCCCGCTTGTGGGTTCGGCGCGCTTCCGAATACGCAACCAGCCCCGCCACCGAGCCGCCGGCGCCGGGCAGGATGCCGACCACGGTGCCGATCACCGAGGAACGCACGGCGTTGAAGCCGTTCTTCAGCAACACGCCGAACGCCTCGGCGAGGCGGAAGCCGCGCGGATTCTCCTCCAGTTTCAGGTGGCGGTCCGGCACCGCCACCATGTCGATCAGCACCGGGATGCAGTAGAGCCCGATCAGGCCCGCGACGACCTGCACGCCGGCGATCAGCGTCTGGCTGCCGAAGGTCAACCGCACGTCGGCCGAGATCTCGGCGATGCCGATGCAGGAAATGATGAGCCCCAGCGCGCCGCCCGCCAGCCCCTTGAGCAGGCTGCCCTCGGACAGCGCGGCGATCAGCGACAGGCCGAATATGGCCAGCCAGAAGTACTCGACCGGACCGAAGGCCAGCGCCACCCGCGACAGCGGGGGCGCCAGGGTCAGCAGGAACAGGGCGCCGACGAGGCCGCCGACCACGCTGGCCAGGCACGAAATGGTGACCGCGAGGTCGCCGTCGCCCCGCCGCGCCATGGGGTAGCCGTCGAAGGTGGTGGCGATGGCCGAGGGCGTGCCGGGCGTGTTGAGCAGGATGGCGGCATAGGCGCCGCCGTAGATGGCGCCGGTGTATATGGCGCCGAGCATGATCAATGCCGAGGCCGGGTCCATGGCGAAAGTCAGGGGCACCAGCACCGCCACCGCCATGGTGGCGGTCAGCCCCGGGATCGAGCCGATGATGGTGCCGGCGACGACGCCGGCGAGCGCCAGCGTGAGGTTGGCCGGCGTCAGCGCCGTCAGCAAGTGACTGAAAAGCTCTCCCATGGGCAAATGTCAGCCATACCGGGTTGCACGACACCCCGCGCCCGGCGGCCGCCCGTTCCCGGGTCGGCCGCCGTGCACGGGGTGGTTCAAGACGATATCGAGGCGGATCCTACTCCAGGATGCCGGCCGACTTGGCCGCCTCGATGTAGGCCGACTTGCGTGCCTCCATGAACTCGGACATGTCATCGTAGGACACGTCCATCATGGCGAAGCCGCCGTCGAGCATCTTCTTCTGGAACTCTGGATCGGCGTTTATCTCGGCGATCATGTCCGACCACTGCTTGCGCAGGTCTTCCGGCGTAGAATCCGGAACGGCGATGCCGCGGTAGGCGCCGCCGACCAGTTCATAGCCCAGTTCCTTGAAAGTGGGCACGTCGGGGAACAGCGGGTGACGCTCTTCCATGGCCACGGCCAGCATGCGGACCTGGTCGCCCTGCGCGGCGCCGACGGTGGTGTAGCCCCATTGGGCACCGACCTGGCCGCCGAGAAGGGCCGTCACGCTGGCGCCGGTGCCCTTGAAGGCCACGTAGGTGGTCTGGATGCCGGCCAGGTTGTCGAATGCAACCTGGGCGAGATGGTTGGCCGAGCCCTTGCCGGAGCCCGAGAATACGGCCTTGCCGGGATTGGCCTTGGCGAATTCGACGAGATCCTCGAGGGTCTGGAACTCGCTGTCGGCCTTCACCACGATGGCGTCGGGCGTGTAGTGGAACCAGTACACGGGCACCAGGCCGTCGGTGGTGTAGCCGACGTCCTTCTGGGCCGGCTGGATCACCACGTGGGGCAGGTTGATGCCCATGATCTTGTAGCCGTCGTCGGCATAGGTGTTCAGCTCGGCCCAGCCGACTGCGCCGCCGCCGCCGGGCTTGTAGGAGACGACCAGATCCTGGCCGAATTTGTCCTTGAAGAACGGCTGCTGCAGCCGCGCGGAAATATCGGACTCGCCGCCCGGTCCGAACGGAATGATGTAGTCGACCGGCTTGTCGGGAAAGGCGAGCGCGGTGCCTGTGCCGGCGAGGGTAAGCGCCGACGCGGCAGCGAGGGAAAAGAACGTGCGTCTTGAAAGCATTGACGTCTCCTTCAAGTGATGATTTTCAGGTGAATTGATGCCGAAGACGCATTCTAGCGCTTTTGGGGATGCACCGGGGCCGCCGGGCACGCTCATTAGGCATTTTCGAAAAGGACGCCGCCGGACAGCGGCGAGAATCAGCCGGGTGGAATATCGGCGGCCTTGAAGGCCTCGGCCAGCGCCTGGGGCGTGTGCTTGCGAAGTTCCTTGAGCGAGTGCAGTTGTTCCTTGTCACACGCCGTGCAGCGGTACACGGGCATGGTCAACTCCACCGCGAAAGGATCGATCTTGTCCAGCGAGACGTCGATCGAGAAGGTGTGGCGATGATCCGGCTTCGGCGCGAGTTCCGCGCCGCAGCCCTCGCAGAGAAAGCGCTTGCGAATCAGGCCTTTCTCCTCGCCGGCGGGCAATTCAGGCTCGTCCTGCTGCATGAGATGGTCCAGCAGCTCGGCGGGGAACGTGGCGCGAACGAACTGGCGGTGACCTTCGCTGCAGGCAACCACCGGCATGTTGCGGACGGTGACGGTCAGCGGATCGTCGCTGCCCGCGGCGCTGTCGAGGGTGGTCGGTGCGACTTCGGCGTCGCAGCGATTGCACGATCTGGAGGTCATCGTGGCGTCCTCCGTGCTGGAGCACCGGGGACCGGGGCGGCCGCGGCCGCCGGCTGGCCACGGGGTCATGGGCAGGTCCCCGGAACCGGGACACGTCGTTTCGACCCCTGGCCGGCCATCTAACCACATCCGCCGCCCCGGCTCAACGCCGCGCGGGCAGCGCACCCGGGGCCCGACAGACCGGAACGGATCAGACCGCCCGCCGGCTGACGAACCAGACGTTCATCGGGTCGTGCTCCAGCACGTGGCGGGCGACCTCAGTGAATCCCGCCGCGCGCAGCATCCGCTCCGCGGTCTCCCAGCCCCACATGGTGCCGAGTCCCTCGCCGCCCTGGCCGATCGACACCGGCGTGCAGTGGGAGAAGGACACGGTGTACAGCAGCGAGGCCATGGGAAATTCGCGATTGTTCTCGAGCTTCGCCGAGGCGCCGATGTCCTGCATCAGGTACACGCCGCCGGGCTTCAGGCTGCGATGCAGTCGAACCAGCAGGTCCTGCGGGTCCTTCTGGTCGTGGACCGCGTCGAAGGTGGTGACGAAATCCCACGCGTGCTCCTGGTCGAAACCGGACATGTCGAGAGTTTCGAAGCGGATATTGGAAAGACCCAGTTCACGTACGCGCGCTGCGGCGTGCTCGATGGCATCGGCGCACAGGTCGTAACCGGTGAACCGGCTCGCCGGGTAGCGACGCGCCATCTCGATCAGGGCGCGGCCGCGGCCGCAACCGGCATCGAGCACGTCGATGCCCTTCTCGAGCCGGCCTTCGATGCCCTGGACCAGGGGCAGCACGGAGTCGAACAGCCTGGCGACCACGGTCTGCCCGCTGTCTTCTTCCATGACCTGGTGCATGCAGGGGTAGTCGCTGTAGCGGGTGCCCTCGCCGGTCCTCAGGCACTCGAGCAGGCGGTCCTGGGCCGCGCCGACGAGCGGAACCATCTGGGCATAGACGGCGATGTTGTCGGGACTCGCCGCACGGGTCAGGAAGGCGGCGCGCTCCGGCGGCAGATGATAGGCCTTGGCGAACGGGTCGTAGTCAACGATGTCGGCCATGACCATCACCGCCAGCCACTCGCGTACGTAGCGCTCGGCGAGACCGGCGCGCGTCGCGATTTCGTCGCTCGTGGCCGGCTCCATGGACGCCATGACGTCGAACAGTCCGCTGACGTGTCCGACGGAAATCATCACCGACCGGGCGCCGGCGTCTATCACGCCACACAGCCGTTCGGCAAACGCTTCGGGGGTCTCGCGCGCCGGCGCGAGGTCAATGGCCTGGTTGGTCATCGTTCGATCTCCTTTGGATAACATGGCAATCAAGGCCGCGTATCGTGGACCGCGCCGGAGCGATTTGTTAGAGTTTTTCCGGACAGAAAAAGGCCGCACGTGCCACATTCATGGAGAAATCACCCGCTATCGCCCGCCAGCCAACTCCGCCGCGGGCCCTGATTCTCGCCCTCCCGGAGAGTTCCGGCATCGTCCTGTACGGCTTCTACGAGGTGCTCACCACCTTCGGCCCGGCATGGGGCGAGCTGATTGGCGAGGCGCGGGCCCACATGCGCTTCGACACGCGCATCGTCTCTATCGACGGCGAACCGTTCGACTGCCTGGGCGGCGTGCCGGTACGGCCGCACGGTGCCATCGCAGGCGAGGCCGTGCCGGACGTCGTCATCATCACCGACCTCGCGGTAGATCCGCACGAGGACCACCAGCACCGCTGGCAAGCCGTCGAGCCGTGGGTGAGGGAAATGTACGAAGCCGGCGCCATGGTCTGCTCGGTGTGTTCCGGCTCCCTGCTGCTGGCCTGCGCCGGACTGCTCGACAGGCGGCCGGCAACCACCCACTGGGCCTTCGTCGACCACTTCCGTCGCTTCTTCCCCGCCGTCGACCTGAAGCCCGAGCGCATCCTGCTCTCCGCCGACGCCGACGGCCGCCTCGTGACAGCGGGCGGGATGTCGGCCTGGGAGGACCTCGCCCTGCACCTGGTCGCGCGCTTTTTCGGCGAGGCGGCGGCGATCAACACCGCCAAGCTGTTCGTGTTCGGCGACCGCGGCGAAAGCCAGCTCCCCTACGCGGTGCGCATTGCGCCGCGACGTCACGGCGACGCCGCCGTCGCCGGCGCCCAACGATGGGTGGACAAACACTTCGCCGAGCCGCATTGCGTCGGCCCAATGGTCGACGTCTCCGGGCTTGCCGAGCGCACGTTCAAGCGCCGCTTCCGCAAGGCCACCGGCATGACGCCGGTCGAATACGTCCAGGGCCTTCGCATCGACGAGGCCAAGCGGCTCCTCGAGACCGGCGACGACCCGATCGATTCGATATCGCAGCGGGTCGGCTACGAGGACCCGACATCCTTTCGCCGCCTTTTCAAGCGCGCCACGGGTCTCACGCCCGGCCGCTACCGCCGGCGCTACCGGAAGATCGCGACACCGGGGCCGTGGCGCACGTAGCACAATGATCGCCGGCAGGCCGGCTTCTACAGTGCCCTGCCCCGGCCCCACGACAAAACGAAACCGCTGTAGGAGCCTGCCTGCAGGCGATTGACGGGGCGGCCACGGCGCCATGAAAGATCGCCTGCAGCCCGGCTCCCACCGTACCCTGCCCCGGCCCCACGGCGATATCAAACCGCTGTAGGAGCCTGCCTGCAGGCGATTGTCGCGGAGGGCACGGCGCCCGGAAACATATCGCCGGCAGGCCGACTCCTACAGTGCCATTGGTCGTGCAGACGATCCATCGGCGGGCAGGGCGCCTGTCCGACACCGCGGTCTTCGCGCACCTCGGTGGCCGCCACCACGCACCGTGTGCTAGCCTTCGCCCGAGTCGATTCCCGAACCATTCCGATCCAAAGGTATCCCATGACAAGGCTGCTCCTGACCGCTGTTTTCGCCGTGGCAACGGCCGTGATCGCCAGCCCGGCGACCCACGCTCAGGATGCGTCGGGTGCAGAACGGTCCGAAGTCACCACCGAGCGCTTCCGCGATTGGGCGCTGCGCTGCCAGAGTGAAGGCGAAAGGCGGCAGTGCTCGATATTCCAGCGACTGGTGGTCCAGGAAACCAACCAGGTGGCGCTGAACCTGGTGATCGGCTTCGGCCAGGACGTCGAGGGCAAGCAGGTTCCCATCGCCGTGTTCACGTTTCCTCTCGGCATCTACCTGCCCGCAGGAGCGGCCTTCCGGGTTGACGAGGGAGAACCGCAGCGGATGCAGATCGAGCGTTGTTTCAACCGGGGCTGCCAGTCGGCCGTGGCGCTCGATCCGGCCCAGCTGGAAACCTTCAAGGCGGGTCGAGAGGCGATCGTGACCATCGGCCAGGACCGCGAGCAGGCGGTCGATCTGCGCGTCTCCCTGAGTGGTTTCAGCGCGGCCTACGACGCGCTGACCGCGACGAACGCCCGAGGCAATTGATCCGGCAGTTGATCGGCGCCTGATCGACCGTTACGGCCGGTGCGAGGAGCGCCCTTCGCTCAGCGAGCCTTGCAGGTGCGAATTCCGAACAGGGAATAGGCCGGGCACCAGCCGACGAGCGCCGTCGCCAATGGCAACAGTCCGATCCAGCCCCACGGCGTCTGCGGCCCGACGAAAACCAGGGCGATCAAAACGATGCCGACGATGATTCGGACCGCGCGATCGATGCTTCCGACGTTTCTGTTCATGGTCACTTCCTCCGCGATGCGGTTGCCTTGAACGCCGGTATTCTAGGTCCACCGACCGCGTCGCGGCACGGGGTTCACCGCCAGCTTCGTGACGCCGGTCAACAATTGCCGCAATAATCCCGCATCAGGCCCGGTGCCAACGGGTCTCGCCATCTCGCGCATCCTCGAGCACGACGCCGTGATCGGCGAGGTAGTCGCGGATGCGGTCGGCCTCCTCAAAGTCACGCGACGCGCGGGCCTGGCGCCGGCGCTCGATGCAGGCCTCGATCTCCGCCTCGTCCGGCCCATCGGCGGCCGACGGCGCCCAGCGGAACCACGCGGACGGATCGAGCATGAGCAACCCGAGGAAGCGGCCGGCGGCGGCGAGTGCCGCTCCCGCCTCGCGCCGCTCGGCCTCGTTCGCGGCGCCGTTGACGACACCGGCGAGGGCGTGCAGTTCGGCGAGCGCCCGCGGGGTGTTGAGATCGTCCTCGAGCGCCGCGAGGATTTGCGGGGTCGGTTCGGCCTGGCAGCTCTCCCCGCCCTCGATGCCGGCCGCCTCGAGCGCCTTGTACAGGCGGTCGAGCGAAGCCCTGGCCTGCTCGATGGCGGCCGGCGAAAAGTCCAGGGGCTTGCGGTAATGGCCGGCCAGCAGCGCGTAGCGCACCGCCTCGCCCGGGAAGCGCTCGAGCATCTCGCGCAGGGTGAAGAAGTTGCCGAGCGACTTGGACATCTTCTCGCCGCCGACCGTGATGTAGCCGTTGTGCACCCAGTAGCGCACGTACTCGCCGCCGCCGTGGACGCAGGTGCTCTGGGCGATCTCGTTCTCGTGATGGGGGAACACGAGGTCCTGGCCGCCGCCGTGGATGTCGATGGTCCTGCCTAGGTGGACCTCGATCATGGCAGAGCACTCCAGGTGCCAGCCCGGACGGCCGCGGCCCCAGGGACTGTCCCAGCCGGGCAGTTCCGGCGTCGACGGCTTCCAGAGCACGAAATCGGCCGGATCGCGCTTGTAGGGCGCCACCTCGACCCGCGCCCCGGCGATCATGTCGTCGCGATTGCGCCGCGACAGCCGGCCGTAGTCCGGCATCGATGCCACGGCGAACAGCACGTGGCCGTCGGCCACGTAGGCATTGCCCGAGTCCAGCAGCCGTTCGATCATGTCGATCATGGCGTCGACGTGGTCGGTGGCGCGCGGCTCGACGTCCGGAGGCAGCGTGTTGAGGGCGGCGATATCCTCGTGGAACGCCTCGGCGTAGCGGCGCGCGACCTCGCCGATGCTCTCGCCGCCGTCGATCGCCGCCTGGTTGATCTTGTCGTCGACGTCGGTGATGTTGCGCGCGTAGACGACCTTCGGGTAGCGGGCGCGCAGCAGCCGGTAGAGCACGTCGAACACCACCACCGGGCGCGCGTTGCCGACGTGGATGTAGTTGTACACCGTGGGTCCGCACACGTACATCGTCACCCGCTCCGGGTCGGCGGGCACGAAGCGCTCCTTGCGGCGGGTCATGGTGTTGTACAGCACGATGCTCATGTATCGCCCCTGCCCTCGTACAGTTTGTCCGGGTCGATCAGCGGGTCGCTGACGACCTCGACGACGTCGCCGTCGATGCGGTTGTAGAAGCAGCTGGCCCGCCCGGTATGACAGGCGGGGCCCTTCTGCTCGACGAGGAGCAGCAGGGTGTCGCCGTCGCAGTCGATGCGCATCTCGCGCAGGTGCTGCACCTGGCCCGACGTCTCGCCCTTGCGCCAGAGCCGGCTTCGCGAGCGCGAGTAGTAGCAAACCCTGCCAGTGGCGAGGGTCTCGTCGATGGCCTCGAGGTTCATCCACGCCATCATCAGAACTTCGCCGGTGTCGTACTGCTGGGCGATGGCCGGGATCAACCCGGCGGCGTCGAGCTTGAGCGAGCCGCGCACCTGCGGCCACGGCAGGGTGCTGCCACGCGCGGCGCGCTCGTTGTCGCGAATGGAACTGGACCGGATCATGATGGCTCGATCGTCGGGTGTTAAAAAACGTTGAATTATAACGTGCCGCCAGCGACGCCGCTCGCCGCGACCGATAGCCGTGGGCCCTGTGCGGTCGGTTCGACAGTCGGATTCGACAATACCCCGCAGCGGTGACGGCGCCGCTTTCATCGGTCATGGACGCCGTGTCCGACCGGCTTCGATTCGACGCTTGCTGTGCGTATAATGGCGCGCTGTTGCCAAGCCCGTCCCCACGTCACGCAATTTCAAGGAACATGTCCGGACAAGAACCGACAAGGCCCGCCGCGCCGCCGTATTTCATCGAGGCCGAGGAAGCCGAGTCGCTGCTCGGCGGCGACAACGTCGTCATCGTCGACCTGACCCGGCCCGAAGTCCACGCCCAGCTGCACCTGCCGGGAGCGCAGCCCCTCGAGTACGGCCTGCTGCTCGGCGGCGTCAAGCCGGCCGTCGGGCTCCTGCCGGACCTCGACCGTCTCAACCAGCTGATGGCGACGCTGGGCATCGGACCCGGCTCGCGCGTCATCGCCTACGACGACGAAGGCGGCGGGCGCGCGGCCCGGCTCGCCTGGACGCTGCACGTGATGGGGTTCTTCAACGTCAGCGTCATCGACGGCGGCATCCACGCCTGGGCCAACGAGGGCCACCGGGTCACGGCGGAGCCTGCTGTCGCCAACGCACCGGGCGGTTTCTCCGTCGATGAGATCGACGGCGCCGCCCTGGCCGTGAAGGACTACGTCCTCGCCCGCGTCGAGGACGGCGCGGCGCAGCTCTTCGACAGCCGCACGCTGCCCGAGTACACCGGCGAGCGCGCCGTCGCCCAGCGCGGCGGACACATCCCCGGCGCAATCAATCTCAACTGGCAGGACACCATGGACACCTCGCGCAACCTGTGCCTGAAGGACGCGGCCACTTTGGAGGCCATGCTCTCCGAACTCGGCTTCGACCCCGCGAACGAGGTGATCACCTACTGCCAGACCCACCACCGCTCGGCCCACAGCTACCTGATGCTGCGGCACCTGGGCTTCGAAAAGGTGCGCGGCTACGCCGGCGCCTGGGCCGAGTGGGGCAACGACCCGTCGCTGCCCGTGGCCACCGGGCCCGAGCCCGGCGGCCTCGCCTGACTCTGGAGGCAGTGCACCGCCCGTGATCGTCATCCTGCAAGCCGACGTCACCACCGCGTCGGAGACCGGCCGCAAGGTGCTCGAGTACCTGCGCGCCAAGCCGGGCATCACGCCCAAGGTGCACGAAGTCACCGGCACCCAGCAGGTGCTGAGCGAGATCTACCTCGTGGGCGACACGTCCACCCTCGACCGCCGCGAGATCGAGAGCCTGCCCGGGGTCGACAGCGTGGTGAAGGTGTCTCGCAGCTACGCCGTGATCGGCCGCCACGCCGACGACACGCGCTCGTACGGTTTCAACTACAACGGCGTGCGCTTCGACCAGGACTCGCTGCACGTGTTCGCCGGGCTGTGCGCAGTCGACACCATGGAGCACGTCGAGGTGATGATGAAGGCGCTGGCCGAGCGCGGACTCGTGTGCACCCGCATGGGCGCCTACAAGCCCCGCACCAACCCCTATTCGTTCCAGGGCCTCGGCGCCGACTGCCTGCCGTGGGTGTTCGAGCTGGCCGGCAAGCACGGGATCAAGGTCATCGCGATGGAGGTCACCCACGATTCCCACGTCGACGAGATCCTCGAGACGCTTGAGAAGACCGGCAATCCCACCGGCGTCATGCTGCAGATCGGCACCCGCAACACCCAGAACTTCGAACTGCTCAAGACCGCCGGCCGGCAGCACAAGCTGCCGATTCTCATCAAGCGCGGCTTCGGCATCACTCTCGAGGAATCTCTCAACGCCGCCGAGTATCTTGCCAGCGAAGGCAACCGCAACATCGTCTTCTGCCTGCGGGGCATGAAGACCAACATGGGCGACCCGCACCGCAACTTCGTCGACTTCAGCCACGTGCCGGTGGTCAAGCGCATGACGCTGATGCCGGTCGGAATCGACCCGTCACACTCGGTCGGCACCCGCGCCGCCTGCGCGGACGGCGTCCTCGACATCTTCCACGCCACCGCCCAGGGCGTCATCGCTGGCGCCAACCTGGTGCTGGTGGATTTTCATCCCGACCCTCCGCGCGCCCTGGTGGACGGCCCCCAGGCACTGTTGATGGAAGAGCTCGATCATTTCCTCGAAGACATCGAGATCAGCCACAACGCCTGGATCGCGCGGCGAGAGCGGGCGCGCCGCGAGCGGTCGCAGGGAGTACCGTAGGGTGCGCTTCAGCGCACGCGTCGTGCGCGACCCGGAAATGCGCGTGCGCTAAAAGCGCACTCTACCGAACCAGGGATGGACCGTCGGAGGATTGGTCAGGTTCGCGATTCCACCTTCGGCACCTTGAGCATGTCGCCGGCAACCGGGGTGCGGCTTCGAAGTTCCGGGTTGTAGCGGGTCAGGACCCATAGCGGCAGCTCGAAGCGGCTGGCGAGGCGCCAGGCGCTGTCGCCGCGGCGAACCTCGTAGTTGTCGACCGTGCGCACCCGGTAGTTCTCCTTGAACTCCTCCACCAGCACGCGATGGTATTCCTGGCGCTTGCGCTCGAAGGTGGCCTTCTGTTCGTCCGTGTCGACCGGCAGCTGCAGCTGCTCGCCGATGGTAACCAGCTCGTTCACCCCCAGCCCGTTCAGCTCCTTGATGGCGCCAACGCTGCCGATGCCGAGCCAGTCGGCGTAATGGCCCAGGGTCTCCTCGGCCTCGACGACGATGAAATGCCGGTAGCCGCCGCCGGCGCTGCGCGTTCGTATCGCGAGATCGACGTCGCTGTCCAGCGGGCTGACCGCGGCCTCGCCGGCGGTGTCACGTACGACTTCCTCGCCCGTGGGCACGTCGTCGGCGACCGTCTCTGCCGCGGTCCTGCCGGAAACCGCATCGACCGCGTGGTGGTGCACCTTGAGGTTCTGGCCCACGTAGATGACGGCGTGGCGGTTGAGATTGTTGACGCGGAAGAAGTCCTCGCAGGTCATGTCGTAACGCTCGGCGACCTGGCACGGTGTGTCGCCGGGTTGTACCTCGTAGACGACCTCGCGCAGCTCGGGCGCGTCGGCCACCGCGCCGCGGTCCCCCGTCGGCGCTCCACCGCCCGGCAGGCTCAGTACCTGTCCGACCCGGATGACGCTGCCACGGCCGAGACCGTTGGCCTCGAGCAGGTCGGCACAGGCCATCGCGAACCGCTCGGCGATCTCGCAAGGCGTATCGTTGGGCCGCACGGTGTAGGCGGCCGGGGCATCGATCGACGGCGCCTGCGCGGTTCCACGAGATGCTTCGGCTGACGAGTCCTGCCCGTTTCCGCGAGAGGGCTCGGCGACCGACGCGCCGCCAGGCAGCTTGAGCACCTGGCCCGGATGAATCACCGAGGCGGTGTCCAGGCCGTTGTGGGCCAGCAGCGTCCGGCACGGCACGCCGAGCCGGCCGGCAATGCCGCACGGAGAATCGCCCGCCTTGACCCGGTAGGAACCGGCCGGGGCCGCCGACGCCATCCGGGTCGGCGTCCCGCCCGTGCCGAGCTTTCCGGGGATTACCAGCACCTGGCCGATGCGGATCATGGCCCGCTGGCCGAGCCGGTTCATGTCGACCAGGTCCTTGCACTTGACGTGGAAGGCCCGGGCGATCCCGCAGGCCGTATCGCCCCGGCGCACCGTGTAGTTCACGGGGCCGCGGCTGTCGCTCTCGGGACCGAGCGATTCGAGGCGGGCCACCTGCGTCCGCCAGGCATCCTCGCGGTAAGGCAGGTGCAGGCGGTAACCTTTGGGTGCGAAGCGCCAGCCGTGCCAGACGAACCGCGTCAGGGCCCGGTTGAGCGGCTTGAGCTCTTCCTCGCCGACGCCGAATACGTCGTAGATCCGCTGCATGGACGTGTCGTGGGCGAGCACCACCGTGTGGTAGCGAAGCGGCGGATCGCCCGGCACCTTGCCGAAATACTCTTCGGCGTTACGCGCGACGTGGCGGGCGGCGAGGAAGCTGGCGTAGAAATTCTTCACCGCAACCTGGAAGCTCGGCGACTTGTACTCGTTGATCACCTTGACGAAGTCGGGTCCGAACTCCTGCATCGCCCGGCGCATGCCGTTGACGCCGTAGTTGTACGAGGTCATGACGAACGGGGTCAGTTCGCCGTCGGTCACCCCCGGGCGCTTGTCCCGGGCCACCGCGGTGAGCCGGTTGCGGCTGTCCTTCAGGTACCGGATCGCCGCCAGGGTCGCCGACTCCATATCGAGCCGCTCGTCCACCGTGGCGTCGATCTCCAGGCCCAGGTAGCGCGCGGTCTTGGGCATGATCTGCCACAGTCCGGCGGCGCCGACCCTGGAGTAGGCGGCAGGGTTGTAGAGAGATTCGACGAACGGCAGGTAATGGACATCGTCCGGCAGACCCGAATCGCGGATCAGCTTGCGCACCATGGGGCCGTATGAGCCGTAGCGCTTCAGGGCCTCCTCGAAGCGGTCGCGGTTGCCCTGCTGGCAGCGAACACGCTCGGCAGCCGCGCGTATGGCCGGGGCCGAGCGCGCGGGGAAAAGGTCTAGCAGCACCTTGTCGTCGCCCCCCACGGACTTGCCGCCCTCCACCCTGGCCGCAAGCCCCCGCAGGCGTTCGCGGATGCGGGCGCGCTCTCGCTCGACGTCGCGGCCTTCGCCGCGACAACCGTTGGCGACCTCGATCACGGAGTAGACGCGCTCGGGGTGCAGCGAGTCGTGGAATACTCCCTGTTTCGTGGTCCACTTGCTGTAGACCTGGATCCAGAAGTCGGTGCGCCGCTTCAGTTCCTCGTGGCACGGGAAGCTGTCGTTGCACTCGAGCTGGTGCCGGGCAACCGGCACTGCGGCCTGCCCGGCAGCGGGCAGGAACCAGGCGGCGAACGCGATCGCGAGCAAGGCCGAGGCGGCGCCCCAGAGGCGTCGAGGGGGTCCGATCGGCGTCTCGTGCATCGTGTTGATTTTCGGTCGTTGTACGGGTTGTTTCCTGGTTTTCCCCGGGCCGCGCGCAGCGGCGAGTGTCGCCCTCGTCGTTGTTCTTGTTGCCTGTCTCGACGGCGATCCGGCTCCGGCGCCGGCGAGGACGCCGGTTGGTCCGCGGCGAATGCTACCAGCTTCGGCGGCGACCCGAAACGCCCCCAAGGCGCGCCATGGATTACCATCGCGTCAGCCCCGCCATCGGCGCCGACAGCACCGGGCAAGGTCGGCGCATTTGCTAGAATCCGGGCAGCAGGGTCCGCCGATGACGCGCGCCCATCATCCAACCCCAACAGATCCAACCGACCAGGCACTCGATGAGCACCATTTCCCGGGAAGACATGATCTCGAGCGTGGCCGACGCGCTGCAGTACATCTCCTACTATCACCCTCGCGATTTCGTCCAGGCGATGACCCGCGCGTACCAGAAGGAGGAATCGCCAGCGGCGCGCGACGCCATCGCCCAGATCCTGGTCAACTCGAAGATGTCGGCCGAGGGGCACCGCCCCGTCTGCCAGGATACCGGCATCGTCACCGCGTTCGTGAAGATCGGCATGGATGCGCGCTTCGAGCCCGGCATGACCGTCCAGCAGATGGTCGACGAAGGCGTCAGGCGGGCCTACACGGACCCCGGCAACCCGCTGCGGGCATCGGTGGTGTTCCCGCCATACGGCGCGCGCCGCAACACGCGGGACAACACGCCCGCGGTGGTGCACATCGACATGGTGGAAGGTGACACCGTGGAGGTCACCGTTGCGGCCAAGGGCGGCGGCTCGGAGAACAAGTCGAAGTTCGTGATCCTCAATCCGAGCGACGACATCGCCGCCTGGGTCGAGCAGACGGTGCCGACCCTCGGCGCCGGCTGGTGCCCGCCGGGCATCCTCGGCATCGGCATCGGCGGCACGGCGGAGAAGGCCATGGTGCTGGCCAAGGAGGCGCTGATGGACCCGATCGACATGCAGGAGCTGCTCGCGCGGGGGCCCGCCGACGAAGAAGAGGAGCTGCGCATCGAGATCTACAACCGGGTCAACGCGCTCGGCATCGGTGCCCAGGGCCTCGGCGGGCTGACCACGGTGCTCGACGTGAAGATCCGCCAGTTCGCCACCCACGCCGCCTCCCTGCCGGTGGCGCTGATTCCGAATTGCGCCGCCACCCGCCACGCCCATTTCACCCTCGACGGCAGCGGACCGGCAGAACTGGCGCCGCCGGTCCTGACCGACTGGCCCGACATCGTGCGCGACCAGGCCGGCGGCCGCCGGGTGAACCTCGATACGCTCACGGCCGACGAGGCCCGCACGTTCAGAAGCGGCGAGACGCTGCTCCTGTCGGGCAGGCTCCTGACCGGCCGCGACGCCGCCCACAAGCGCATGGCGGAACTGTTCGCGCGCGGCGAGCCGCTGCCCGAGGGCGTCGACTTCACCAACCGGCTGATCTACTACGTGGGCCCGGTCGACCCGATCGCGGGCGAGGCGGTGGGCCCGGCCGGACCCACCACGGCGACGCGCATGGACAAGTTCACCGGCACCATGCTCGAGCACACGGGCCTTCTCGGCATGATCGGCAAGGCCGAGCGCGGCGATGCGGCGATCGAGGAAATCCGCAGGCACCGCGCGGTGTACCTGATCGCCGTCGGCGGGGCCGCCTACCTGGTGTCAAAGGCGATCAGGAAGGCGCGGGTGGTCGCGTTCGAGGACCTCGGCATGGAGGCGATCTATGAATTCGAGGTCGAGGACATGCCGGTGACCGTGGCGGTGGACAGCGAGGGCAACTCGGTGCACAAGACGGGCCCCGCCGAGTGGCGCCAACGCATCGCCGGCATTCCTATCGAGGTCGCCTGAGCCCGGCGCGCGGAGGCGATGACATCAACCTGCTTCCGGGTGCCGCCCCGGCGGCGCTATAACAACACGAGGTAACCGCCGATGAACATGGAAAAGGTCGTCTTCGCGTTCTTCATCCTGCTGGCGCTGACCCTCAACTTCGGATTTTTCTACGGCGAGCTGGACGACCCCGCGCAGCACCACGCCTCGGAACTGTTCGCAGCGCTGGTGGTCAGCCTCGTCGCCACGGTGATGAAGTTCGGTGACAGGACGCCCGTCGGCTCGGTCCTGCTCGCCGCGAGCCTGGTGGCGGACCTTCAGCTCATCGCCGCGGCCGTGGTGTGGGCGGTGGTCACCCAGGGGATGGACGCTCCGCTGTCCCCGGGGGTTACCGCCTCCATCGTTTCGCTGAGCGGCGGGGCGCTGCTCGCCAACTTCGTCTCGGTGGTGCTGCTGATCATGGAAACGTTCGTCGCCCGGCGCTGATGCCCACCCGGACCCGGCCCCCGCTGCCCGGCGCGATTTTTCACGCGCTGCGCCGGCTGCGGATTCCGCTGATCGTCCTGATCGGCGCCTACGCCGTGTCCATCATCGGCTTCGTGGTCATACCGGGCACGCTCGAGGACGGCGGCAGCTGGCGGATGGACTTCTTCCACGCCTTCTACTTCGTCAGCTTCATGGGATCGACCATCGGCTTCGGCGAGATCCCCCACCCGTTCAACGGCGCCCAGCGGCTGTGGACGCTGTTCAGCATCTACGCCACGGTGTTTTCCTGGCTGTACGCCATCGGCACCATGATCTCGCTGCTGCAGGACCGGGTGTTCCTGCGTGCCCTGTCGCGAAGCCGCGCGTCGCACGCCATCTACCGCATGCGAGAGCCGTTCTACCTCTTGTGCGGCTACGGCGAGGCCGGCAAGGTGGTAAGCCGCTTTCTCAACGACATCGGCGAGCGCATGGTGGTCATCGAGCGCGGCGAACAGGCGGTCAACGACCTTTATCTCGACGAGTTGCCGATGCTGGTGCGTGCCATCCAGGGCGATGCCGCCGACCCCGGCCAACTCGAGCGCGCCGGCCTCACCCACCCGCAGTGCAAGGGCGTGATCGCGGTGATCGGCGACGACCAGGAGAACCTGAAGATCGCCATCAGCGCCAAGCTCCTCAATCCCGGACTCAAGGTGTTCGGGCGAGTGAGCGAGGAGGATACGGCGGACAACATGCGCTCGTTCGGCACCGACCACATCATCAACCCGATCAAGACGTTCGCCTGGCACTTCTCGCTGGCCTTCAGCTCCCCCGCCCTGCACCTGCTCAACGACTGGCTGAGCCAGACCGACTACCAGGCACTGACCGAGCCGGTATTTCCGCCGCGCGGCAAGTGGATCCTGTGCGGTTACGGCCGCTTCGGCAAGGCCGTTTACGAGAAGCTCACGGAACAGGACAACGAGGTGGTGGTGATCGAGACCCGGCCGCAACTCGCGCACGCCCCGGAGGGAACCATCGAGGGCCGCGGCACCGAGGCGGTGACCCTGCGACAGGCCGGAATCGAGGAAGCCGTCGGCATCGTTGCCGGCACGGACCACGACGCCAACAACCTGTCAATCGTGATGACCGCGAAAGAGCTGAACCGGGAGCTATTCACGGTGGGCCGGCAGAACCAGATCCGCAACGCACCGCTGTTCGAGGCGGCCGACCTGGACATCGTCGTCAACCAGAACCTGCTGATCGCCAACCGGATCATCAACCTGCTGACCACGCCGCTCACCAACGAATTCCTGCGCCAGGCGAACAAACAGGACTCCTCGTGGTCCAATGAACTGGTCAGCCGGATCAGCGCCACGGTCGAGGACACGGCGCCTTTGACCTGGGTGCTGGAACTCACGGTGCCGAGCGCCCCGGGGCTCTACCAGGTCCTGCGCGCCGGCCACGAGTTTCGGCTCTCGCACCTCGTGCGCGAGCCCCACAACCGCAAGATGCGCCTGCCCTGCGTGCCGCTGATGCTCGTTCGCGGCGACGACCGGACCCTGGTCCCGGACGAGCAGATGGCGCTGAAATTCGGCGACCGGATACTGTTCTGCGGCCCGCGCGGCGCCCGCGAGAAGATGCTGTCCGCCGTGAGCCGCAGCGATATCATGGCGTACCTGGTCACCGGCCGGCATCGCATCATGAGTCCCCTGTGGCGCGGCCTGACCGGTAAACGCGAGGAGTGAGGTGATTGCCATACGCCGATTCCGCATCACGGCGCGCGTCGCGGTGGCATTGATGTACGCCGCCGGACTCGCGCTCGCCAATGAACCGGAGGAAATGGGGGAATACCGCGGCGCCCGCGAGGCGGTGCATCCCGACTGGTTCAAGGAGAGCTTTCTCGACCTCGAGGAGGACATCGCCGAGGCCGCCTCCGAGGGCAAGCGCCTGGTCCTGTACTTCTGGCAGCCCGGCTGCCCCTACTGCGCCGAGCTGATCCAGAACAACTTCGCCCAGC
>CBFGVH010000013.1:0-42378 GCA_965652415.1 uncultured Gammaproteobacteria bacterium
GCGGTCGAGGGTGATCGACTCGATGGCGCGGTGGGCCTTGAGCATGATGGTGCCGGCCGGCGTCTCGTAGCAGCCGCGCGACTTCATGCCGACATAGCGGTTCTCCACCAGGTCGGCGCGGCCGACGCCGTGCTTCGAGCCGAGCGCGTTCAGGGTGGTCATCACCTCGGCCGGGGTCATCAATTCGCCGTTGACGCTGACGATGTCGCCCGACTGAAAACCGAGCACGATCTCCTCGGCCTTGTCCGGCGCGTCCTTCGGCGAGACCGTCCAGCGCCACATCGATTCCTCGGGGGCGCACCACGGATCCTCCAGCTCGCCGCCCTCGTACGAGATATGCAGCAGGTTGGCGTCCATGGAGTAGTTCGACTTGCCGCTCGCCCTGGCCTCGACGGGGATGCCGTGCTCGCGCGCGTAGGCCATGAGCTTCTCGCGCGAGAGAAGGTCCCACTCGCGCCACGGCGCGATGACCTTGATGTCCGGGTTCAGGGCATAGGCGCTGAGCTCGAAACGCACCTGGTCGTTGCCCTTGCCGGTGGCGCCGTGGGAGATGGCGTCGGCGCCGGTGCGCGAAGCGATGTCGACGAGGTACTTCGCGATCAGCGGCCGCGCAATCGAGGTGCCGAGCAGGTATTCACCCTCGTAGATGGTATTGGCACGGAACATCGGGAACACGTAGTCGGCGGCGAACTCCTCCTTGAGATCCTCGACGAACACCTCCTTGACGCCCATCGACACGGCCTTGGCGCGCGCCGGTTCGACTTCCTCGCCCTGGCCGATGTCGGCGGTGAACGTCACCACTTCGCAGCCGTAGGTATCGGCGAGCCACTTGAGGATGATGGAGGTGTCGAGCCCCCCGGAGTAGGCCAGAACGACCTTGTCGACCTGTTTCATTGGTCACCTTGGAAATGGCGGGCCCGCCTAAGAGGCGGCGGACGGTGGAAAAACGGCGATTATAGTGAGGCGCTTCGACAAACAACAAACCGGCGTCGACACCCGCACCCCCAGCGCGGCTTCCAAACGCACAGGCTGCTCGCTATACTTCTTGTTTGCCAACGCCCGGGGGCGAAAGTTCCAGGGCGTTTTTCGTTTGTACTCCCGCCGAGCGGCCCCGCGCCGCCCGTTTCACGCCGGCGCGCCGCGCGGGAACGATCCAGTGCAGAGGTGTCGTCCATGACCCGTCATCTTCTCAGTCTCAACGACCTGACGGGCGAGGAGATCGTTCGACTCCTCGATCGCGCGGTGGAACTGAAGGGTATGCAGCGGCGCGGCGAGATCTACGAGCCGATGCGCGGCGGCGCGCTGGCGATGATCTTCGAAAAGTCCTCGACGCGCACCCGCGTGTCGTTCGAGGTCGCCGCCATCCAGTTCGGCGGCAACGCCATCTTCATCGCCCCCGGCGACAGCCAGCTCGGACGCGGCGAGCCGGTGGCCGACACCGCCCGCGTGCTGTCGTCGATGACCCGGGCCATCGTCATGCGCACCCACAGCCACGAACGCGTGGTGGAGCTGGCGAAGCATTCCCGGGTGCCGGTGATCAACGGTCTCTCCGACCGCTTTCACCCGTGCCAACTCCTCGCCGACCTGCTCACCTGGGTGGAACACCGCGGCAGCGTCACCGGCAGGACCGCGGCCTGGGTCGGCGACGGCAACAACATGTGCCATTCCTGGGCCAACGCCAGCAAGCTGCTGGGCTTCAATCTCAATATCGCCACCCCGGCCGGCTACGAACCGGACCCCGACATCGTCACCGATCCCGCCGGTCGCATCACCCTGGGCAACGACCCTGCCGCGGCGGTCGCCGGCGCCGACGTGGTGGTGACCGACACTTGGGCGAGCATGGGCCAGGAGGAGGAGAAGCAGCAGCGCGTGAAGGATTTCGCGGGGTTCACCGTGGACGCGGCCTTGATGGCGCGCGCCGGCGCCGACGCCCTGTTCATGCACTGCCTGCCCGCCTACCGCGGCTACGAGGTGGCGAGCGAAGTCATCGACGGGCCGCAGAGCGTGGTATTCGACCAGGCCGAAAATCGCCTGCACGCGCAAAAGGCCCTGCTCGAGTTCCTGCTCAGGACCGTCGGCCCTTGACAGCACTGCTCGAAGTCGACGGCATCACCTGCGCATACTCCGACCAGGTCGCGGTACGCGACCTGTCGTTCGAGGTCCCCCCCGGATCGCTGGTGTGCCTGCTCGGCCCGAGCGGCTGCGGCAAAACCACCGTCCTGCGCGCCATCGCCGGTTTTCATCCGCTGACGCGTGGAACGATCCGCATCGACGGCCGCATCGTCTCCTCGCGCGAAGTCGCGGTGCCGCCTGAGAACCGCCGGGTGGGCATGGTGTTCCAGGAGCACGCGCTGTTCCCGCACCTGACTGCCGGTGAAAACGTGGAGGCCGGGATCCGGCGACTACCTGCGGCAGAGCGCGCGGGCGTGGTCGAGGAACTGCTCGACAAGGTTGGGCTTTCCGGTTTCGCCGACCGCTATCCCCATGAACTGTCGGGCGGCCAGCAACAGCGCATCGCCCTGGCCCGGGCGCTGGCCCCGCGGCCGGCGCTGTTGCTCATGGACGAGCCGTTCTCGAACCTCGACCTGGAATTGCGCGAGAAGCTCGGCATCGAGGTCGGCGACCTGCTCAAGCGCGAAGGAATCACCAGCGTCCTGGTCACCCACGACCAGTTCGACGCTTTCGCCCTCGCCGACCAGGTCGGAGTGATGCGCGGCGGCGAGATCGTGCAATGGGACACGCCCTACCGGCTCTACCACGAACCGGAGACGCGCTTCGTTGCCGATTTCGTCGGCGACGGCGTGTTCCTGGACGGCCGCATCCTGGATCGCAACAGCATAGAAACCGAACTCGGCGTGGTCCAGGGTCGCGGTGTGCGCCACTTCCTCAACGACGCCGAGGTCGACGTCCTGATCCGGCCCGACGACATCGTGCCCGCGCTCGATGCCGACGCGATCGCCCATGCCACGGTGGTGCGCAAGGCCTTCAAGGGCGCGGAGATCCTGTACACGCTCAGGCTCGCCAGCGGCGCCGAGGTGCTGTCGCTGTTTCCAAGCCACGAGGACCACGCCGTGGGCACCCGCGTCGGCATCCGCCTCGACGCCGAACACCTCGTCATGTTCCCCAAATGACAGCGCCCGGCAGGGCCGGGCGCTGGTTCGCGGCAGGCGAAGCCCGGACGGTCAGGCCACGAGCTGCGCCTTCATGTTGTCCATCGCCTTCTTCTCGATCTGGCGGATGCGCTCCGCCGAGACCCCGTACTCCTGGGCAAGGTCGGACAGGGTCGGCTTGGGCGCGTCCTCGTTCAGCCAGCGGCGCTGGATGATGTCGCGGCTGCGGTCGTCGAGCATGGCCAGCGCGTTGCCGAGCTGCGTGCTGCGCTCGCTGGCCTGGTCGGCGCGCGCCAGCACCCGGGCCGGATCGTAGCGGCTGTCGGCCAGGTAGCCGGCCGGCGATGGCACGAGCTCGTCGTCGGTCTCCAGCGGATCGAAGCTGATGTCGCTGCCGGTCAGGCGCGATTCCATCTCCTTGACCACCGCGGAGTCGACGTCGAGGCGGTCGGCGATGTCGTCGACCTCGTTCTGGCGCATCCAGCCGATGCGGTCGCGGGACTTGCGCAGGTTGAAGAACAACTTGCGCTGGGCCTTGGTGGTCGCGACCTTGACGATGCGCCAGTTCTTGATCACGTAGTCGTAGATCTCCGCGCGGATCCAGTGGACCGCGAATGAGACCAGGCGCACGTCGCGATCCGGATCGAACCGCTTGACCGCCTTCATCAACCCGATGTTGCCCTCCTGGATCAGGTCCTGGATCGGCAGGCCGTAGCCCATGAATCCGCGCGCGACGCTGATCACGTAGCGCAGGTGCGAGAACACGAGCTGCCGGGCGGCGTCGAGGTCCTCCTCGTCACGCAGCCGGATGGCCAGCGCGCGCTCCTCTTCAGCGCTCAGGATCGGCGCCTCGTTGACCTGCTGCAGGTACAGGGCGAGGCCCTGGTTACCCTTGACATCGAGCATCACCGGTAGTGTCTGCGACATGATCGTCGTTCCTCCAGTCGTTCGTGGTGTGCCGTTTAGCACTCACCACCTTGGAGTGCCAGAGTATATTAAAGTTCCCTTATACTCAAGCTTTTTGCGGTGCGACATTTCGCCCCTGCCCCCTTCAAAATACGCCGGATCGCGCTATTTTCAAGCGAACTCGTCCCATTGTTACCGCGATTTAAGGATTTCCGAGTAATTTGGTTGGTTTGATGGGGCCGTCGGTTCAACGGGGCCGTATCTCTCCGAGAAAGCGCGACACCGTGATCCAGGACGTGAGCCAGCCGATCACCCCCGCCCCCGCCACCACGCCGGCCAGCACGCGCGCGCCGGCGAAGCGGACCTCGGACACGCCGAGGTAGGCCTCGAGCAGCCTGCCGAGCGGATCGGCCGCCATGACATGCACGGCCAGGGCGATGGCCACGGCCAGTACGGCCCCGCCCACGCCGTACAACAGGCCGAGATAGAGGTAGGGACGGCGGATGAAGGCGTCACTGCCCCCCACCAGGCTGATCACCTCCACCTCGTCACGGGCGGTCATCAGCGACAGGCGCACCGAGTTGGCGATCACCATCGCCACGCCGGCGAACAGCAATACCCAGAAGGCGCGCACCACGACCAGGGCGAGATCCGTCAGCGCGCGCAGTCGCGACACCCATTCGAGATCGACCTGCACCTCGCCGACGCCGTCGATGGCGGCGAAGCGTGAGGCGAGCGCCTCGTAGTCGGTGCTGTCGAGCCCGGCACGCGGGTATACCTCGATCATGTCGGGCAACGGGTTCGGCCCAAGGTGTCCGCGCAGTTCCTCGAGGCCACCGGTGCGCAGCAGCTCGTCGAGGGCCACGTCGCGCCCGATGAGCACCACCGTGTCCACGTCCGGCTCGTCCTCGACGCGCGCAGCGATGCGCTCCATGGCGGCCTCGTCGGCAGCGTCGACGTACAGCGACAACCGCGCAGCAGGTTGCCCCTGCCCGAACACCGCCGCCAGGTTGACCACCAGCACGTACAGGACCAGGGGCACGGCCAGGGCGACGCCGATGCCCGCCACGGTCAGCGCCGTGGAGAACGGGCGCCGAGCGAGACGTCCCAGGCAGTCGAGCAGGACCTGGGCGTGCCTCGCCAGGAGCGTGTTCATGGCATCCGCATCCGGTTGCCGGCCAGGCGCCCGCCGTCGAGAATCAACTGGCGGCAGGGACGGAAGCGCTCGATGTGGCCGAGATCGTGGGTGGCGACGACGACCGTGACGCCGTGTTGATGGAACTGGCGGAACAGGTCCATGACCTCACGCGACATCGCCTCGTCGAGATTGCCCGTGGGCTCGTCGGCGAGCAGGATGGAGGGCCGGTTGACCACTGCGCGGGCGATGCCGACGCGCTGTTGCTCGCCGCCCGACAGCGCCCCGGGCAGCTGGTGCTCCAGGCCAAGCAGCCCGACCTTGTCGAGTGCCGCGCGCACCCGGCGGCCGATCTCGCGGCGCGCGACCCCGGCCACGACCAGCGGCAGTGCGACGTTGTCGGCCACGGTGCGGTCGGCCAGGAGCCGGTTGTCCTGGAACACCGAACCGATGCCGCGGCGGTAGGAGGGCAGTCGCCGGCGCGCCAGCTTGCCGACGTTGACCCCACCGATGACGATCTGGCCGCGGGTCGGCCGCTCCATGACCAGGAGCAGCTTGAGCAGGGTGCTTTTGCCGGCGCCGGAATGCCCGGTCACGAACACCATCTCGCCGGCGTCGATGCGGAAGGTGACGTGGTTCAGCGCGTCGCGCGGCGAACCGTAGTTCTTGCTGACCTGGCTGAAGTGGATCAACGGGCCGCGCGCCCGGCTCAACGCGCCTCGTCGATCATGGCATCGACGAAGGGCTCGGCGGCGAAGCGCTCGAGGTCGCCGACACGCTCGCCGACGCCGATGAACGGGACCTTGAGATCGAAGCGCTCGGCCACCGCCACCAGTATGCCGCCGCGCGCGGTGCCGTCGAGCTTCGACACGCACAGGCCGGTCAACGGCACGTGGCGGGAGAAGTGCTCGATCTGCGACAGGACGTTCTGGCCGTTGCCGGCGTCGACGGTGAGCCACACGTCGTGGGGCGCATCGGGGTCGAGACGGCGAATCACCCGCACCACCTTGGCGAGCTGCTCCATCAGGTCGGCATTGACGTGCTGTCGGCCCGCCGAGTCGATGATCAGCACGTCGGCGCCGCGGGCGCGGGCGGCCTGCAGCGCGTCGTGGGCCACTGCCGCGGCATCGGCACCGTGGCCCTGGGCGATGACCGGCACTCCAAGTCGCTCGCCCCAGCGCTGCAGCTGCTCGATGGCGGCGGCGCGGAACGTGTCGCAGGCCGCCAGCATCACTGAATGACCCTGCTGCCGGTAGTAGTCGGCCAGCTTGGCGACCGTTGTGGTCTTGCCGACGCCGTTGACCCCGACCATCAGGATCACCCAGGGGTGGCGGTCGCCGGGCTCCGGCGCCGCGCTCTCGGCCCGGCCCAGGATTGTTGCAAGTTCCTGCTTGAGGCGCATGGTGAGCGCCCCGGCGTCGCCGATCCGCTCGCCGCGAGCCGCCTTCCTCAGGGAGTCGACCACCCGGCGGCTTGCCTCCACGCCCATGTCGGCAAGAATCAGGCGGTCCTCCAGCTCGTCGAAATCGGCATCGCCGAGGGTCGACGAACCGCGAAACAGGCCGAGCAGGCCTTCCTTCAAGGAGCGACGGGTCTTGCCGAGGGTGGCGAACAGGCCGCCGCCGGATGCGTTTGATGCCATGGTCGGGAACAGGATCGGACGCGCTGGCGCCGGTGCCACTGGCACGCGGCGGACAATCGGGAGACAATCTCGCGCCAATGTCGAACGAGATGTATCAGGCCGCGTATTGTACTGCAAGCCATCCGCGCCGGCCGAGCCGGCCGGCGCCGTGAGCCGGCATTCAGGGCGCGGCACGCTGCGCATCATCGGCGGGACGCTGCGCAGCCGGCGCATTCGCTTCGAGGGCATGGAGGGCCTTCGGCCGACGCCGGACCGGGTGCGCGAAACGCTGTTCAACTGGCTTGCGCCGGTCATACGCGGCGCCCGCTGCCTCGACCTTTTCGCCGGCAGCGGCGCCATCGGCTTCGAGGCTTTCTCGCGCGGCGCGGCGCGGGTCATCCTGGTCGAGAACCATCCGAGAGCTTTTCGAAATCTCGAGGACAACGTCGCCCAGCTCGGCGCCGGGCCCATCGTGCGCCTGGTCCGCGACAGCGCCTGGGACTTCCTCGCCCGCGATGCCGGACCGTACGACATCGTGTTTCTCGACCCGCCTTTCGACAGCGCATCGCTGGACCGTGCGCTCACGCTCCTAATCCGCCGAGGCCTGCTGGCGCCCGGCGCGCTGGTCTACTGTGAACGCCGCGCCGTGCGCAATGCCGGCACCATGCCGCCCGGCTACGAACTGCACCGGGGTGGTCGTGCCGGCGACGTGGAATTCAGGCTGCTGCGGCCCGTTGATACCGATCGTGCGGCGACGACATTTGAATGAACCGGCGCGGCGTGTGCTTGCACCCGGCCTTTCGGCGCAGTATTCTCGCGGATTTGTTGCAGCGCAATAAAATCGACGACAGGACACCACACTCATGATCAGGCGCGTCGTCTATCCGGGCACCTTCGATCCCATCACCAACGGCCACATCGACCTCGTCAAGCGGGCCGGCGCGATGTTCGACGAAGTCATCGTCTCCATCGCCGCCAACCCGGGCAAGAAGCCGATGTTCACCCTCGGCGAGCGCGTCGAGCTGACCCGGCAGGCGCTGGCCGACATCGACAACGTGCGCGTGCGCGGCTTCACCGGCTTGCTGGTCCACTACCTTCACGAAGTCGACTCGCGCATCATTCTCAGGGGTCTGCGCGCCGTGTCCGACTTCGAGTACGAGTTCCAGCTCGCCGCCATGAACCGGCGTCTCGACGGCGGCATCGAAACCGTGTTTCTCACGCCCGGGGAGAACTACACGTTCATCTCCGCGTCCCTGATCAAGGAGATCGCCATGCTCGGCGGCGACGTATCGCCCTTCGTCCATCCGCGGGTCAACGACGCGATCAAGTCGAAGATCGAGCGCTGAGCCGTGGGCACGCCCTGCCGCCTCTTGACAAGCGCGCCGCCCGACGGCATCCGTTAGCGATGGCCCTCACCATCACCGACCAGTGCATCAACTGCGACGTCTGCGAGCCCGAGTGCCCCAACGAGGCGATCTACCAGGGCGACGAGATCTACGAGATCGACCCGTCGCGCTGCACCGAGTGCGTGGGACACTTCGCCAGCCAGCAGTGCGTGGACATCTGCCCGGTGGAATGCATCATAGTCGACCCGGCGCACACCGAGAGCCGCGAGGAGCTGCTGGCGAAGTTCCGCCTCCTGAATCCGGGCGCGGAACCCGCCGAAGCGGCCGACGCGGCCGACGCGGCGTCGACCTGACGGCGCCGCGTCACGGCAGGGCGACCGCCTCCTCGAGAGCGCCCGGCGGCGCCAGCACGATTTCCAGGCGGCGATTGGCGCGGCGCCCCTCCTCGCTGTCGTTGTCGCCCACCGGCTGGTACTCGCCGAAGCCGACGATCCTGATCCGCGCCGGATCGATGCCTCGCCCGGCGAGGTAGCGCGCGGCGCTGGCGGCGCGCGCCGCCGACAGTTCCCAGTTGCTCGGAAAGCGGTCACGATTGTCGAGCGCAATGGGCACGCTGTCGGTGTGCCCCTCGAGGCTGATCACCCGCTCCGGTGTCTGGCGGGCGTAGTCGGCCACCGAGTCGAGCACGGCGCGGCCTTCATCGCGCAGCCGGGTGGAGCCAGTCGCAAACACGATGTCGCTGTCCATGCGAATCATGGTCACGCTCTCGCGGATCTGTCTCACCTCGGCATCCTTGATCTCGACCACCTTCTCGATCTCCTGCTGCAGCGAGGCGACCTGTTCGCGCGCGGCGTCGCGCTCGGCATTGAGCCGGTTGACCTCGGCTTCCTTCTGCTCGAGCTCGGCCTCCAGTTCCTCGCTTCGGCGGTTGAGGCTGTCGAGCTCGTCCTCGAGTTCCGAGACCCGCCGCCGCACCACCTGCAGGGTATCGGCGCGGCGTTCGATCTCGGCATCGGCCGCCGCCAGGCGGGCCTCGAGTTCGGCCGTCTCGCCGGCGCGGCTTCGCACCGCCTCGAGCTCGGAGCGGACCGCCTCGCGGGCCTCGCGCGCCTCGGCCAGCGCGTCGGTCGCCTCCTCGAGACCTTCACGCTGGGACGACAAGGACTCGCCGAGGTCGCGACGCCGCTCCTGCTCGGCGGCCAGTTCGCCTTCGAGCCGCTGGTACTCGTCGGTCAGGGCCGCCAGGGACTCGCCCGTGCGCTCGCGTTCGGTGCGTACGGCGGCGAGCTCCGCGCGCGCGGCCTCGACATCCCGGCGGGATTCGTCGAGCAAGGCGCTCAACCCGGTCGCCTCCTCGCGCGCGTCGACCAACTCGGCGCCCCGCTCGAGCAACTGCTCGCGGGCCGCGGCCAGGGCCGCGCTTTCCTCGTTCAACCGATTCTCCAGGCTGTCGCGCTCGGCCGACAGCGTGGCGATCTCCTGCCCGAGTGCCTCGATACGCGTTTCGAGCCCGGACCGCAGGCGCGCCTCGCGTTCGGCGAGGGCGGCGTACTCGTTGCGCACGTTCTGCTCGGCGCTGGCCAACGCAACCAGCTCGCGCTCGAGCGCAGCGACGCGCTCGCGGGCCTGGCCGCGGGCGGCCACCGACTCGGCCAGCGATGCGGACAGGCGATCGCGTTCGACCAATGCCTCGTCGAGAGCCGCCTGGATCGTGCTCATCTCGCCTGCCAGACGGTCGCGCTCGGCGACGGCCTCATCGAGGCGGGATGCAAGTTCGGAGGATTCGACATTCAGCGCCGCTTCGCGCTCGGCCAGCTGCTCGGCGCGGGATTCGAGTTCGGCAAGCGATTCGGCGGCCGCATCGCGGGCCTGCTCGGCCGCGGCCAGGCTGTCGCCGCTGTCGGCGAGCCGGCGTTCGAGCGTCTCGACCTCGGCGGCGACATCGCCGCGCCGATCGTTCTCGACACCGTACATCGCCCAACCGGCCAGCGCCGCGAGAACCGCGATCGCGGAGATCAACGTTTGACGCGTCATGATTCTTTTCGTCCTCCTCGATCCGGCGTCGCGGCGCCGTCATGTCGACGTCCCCGCTGCCAGCCCGTGCCCGGCGCGAAAGACACCGTTCTGTTTCGCGGTGTTTTCGAAGTATGCTATCCCGATGATTTACGAGTGCGCAAGTCCGCGCCTGACCACCGCGGCCGAGACCGAAACCGGTGCCGACCATTCCGGGTGCCGCCTGCAAGAGGGCAGCCGTTGATCACGCGGGCAACGTGAGCGGGAAACGGCCGCGCCGCTTCGACGCCGACGTCGTGGTGATCGGCGCCGGCTCGGCGGGGCTGGTCGCCGCCCTGATCGCCGCCGCCCTTGAGGCCGAGGTCGTGCTGGTCGAGTCGGACGTCATGGGCGGGGAATGCCTCAACACCGGCTGTGTCCCGTCGAAGGCCCTGATTGCCGCCGCCAGGCGTGCCCACCTGGCGCGCACCGGGGGCCGGCTCGGGGTCGACACGAGCACCGTCGAGGTCGATTTCGGCCGCGTCATGGCGCACGTGCGCGGATCCATCGACGCCATCGCGCCCAACGATTCCGTCGAGCGCTACGAGGGCTTGGGCGTACGCTGCGTCAACGCCCGGGCGCACCTGGACGACCCCTGGACGGTGGAGGCGGAGGGAAGGCGCTACAGGGCGCGCAGCATCGTGATCGCCACCGGGGCCGACCCGGCCGTACCGCCGGTACCGGGACTCGACGAGACCCCTTTTCTCACCTCGCACACCCTGTGGGGGCTGACGGAGCTCCCTCGGCGCCTGGCGATACTCGGCGGAGGGCCGATCGGCTGCGAACTGGCCCAGGCCTTCGCCCGCCTCGGGAGCCGGGTCGAAGTCTTCGAGATGCAGCAGCGCCTGCTCGCCGGGGAAGACCCCGAGGTCGGCGACCTACTCGCCCGCCGTCTCGGCACCGAGGGCGTCACCGTGCGCACCGGCACGCGCGTCGAGCGCGCGTCACCGGGTGTCCTGGCGTGGTCGGGCCCGGACGGACGCGGCGAATCCGGCTTCGACCACCTGCTGGTCGCTGCCGGGCGTCGCCCCCGGGTGCAGGGGTTCGGGCTCGAGGAACTCGGCGTCGAAATCGTCGACGGCGCGTTGGGCGTCAACCCTTTCATGCAGACCAACTACCCGCACATCTATGCCTGCGGAGACGTCGCGGGGCCCTGGCAATTCACCCACGCGGCCGCCCACCAGGCGTGGCACGCGGCCGTCAACGCCCTGCTTCGGCCCTTCTGGCGCATGCGCGTCGGCTACGAGCACCTGCCGTGGTGCATCTACACGGACCCGGAAGTCGCCCGCGTCGGCCTGAACGAGACCGCGGCGGCGGCCGCCGGCGTGCGTTTCGAAAGGACGGTCTTCCCGATTGCCGAGCTCGACCGCGCCCTCGTCGAGGCCGAGCCCGAGGGTTTCGTCAAGATCCTCACCCGCCCCGGCTCCGGGCGCGTTCTGGGCGCGACCGTGGTTTGCGCGCACGCCGGGGAGCTGATCACCACGATCACGGTGGCAATGAAACACGGTATCACCCTCGACGGGCTGCTGGCCACGATCGTGCCGTACCCCGCGTGGAGCGAGGCGATCAAGCGCGCCGCCGGCAGCTGGAAGCGCGAGCGAACACCGGCATGGCTGCTGCCGTGGCTCGCCCGGTTCCATCAACTGCGGCGCTGAGCGCCGCTGGCGACCATTCCCGGCGATGGAACCGGGGGGTTGACAGTCGAATTTCTGCCGCATAGAATCGCGGCCTTCGATTGCTGCATTGCAGCAATCATCATGGTTTCTATCCTCCTCCTTGAATTGGCCGCCGATTCCAATCGGCGGCTTTTTTTTGCCCGCGCGGCCTGCGCGGATCAGGCTTCGTCCGCCCCCGAAGGCTCCGGCGGCTCGCCGGCCTGGAGCAGGATCCCGGTGTCCAGGCCGTCGACGCTGGTCGCGTTCTTCATGCGCCAGTACTCGCGAATTCCGGCTTCCCCCTGCTCCTCGGACCACTGGCGCAGGGCGTCCCGATCGCCGGCGTAGTCGAAGTACGGGACGCCGAAGCCGCACGAGGACTGCACCAGGTCGATGTCGAGATCGAATATCTGCCGCGCACCCGCCCGCGGCGTGAACAGCGCGTGCAGCTCGTCCCACTGTGCGTCTGCGGGGGTGATCGTGCGGGCGGTCCCGTACAGGCGCAGAATCTTCGGCTCGGCCTCGAACGCGCAGAACATCAGCGTCATGCGCGGGGCCTGCAGAAGGTGCGCCGCGGTCTCGTTGCCGCTGCCCGTCAGGTTGAGCCAGACCACGCGGTTCGGCCCGAGGATCCTCAGGCTGTCGCCCCCCTTGGGAGAGACGTTGACGCGCCCGTCGGCGGCAGCGGTCGCGCAGAAGAACACCTTCTGGGAGCCGATGAAGTCGATATGCGCGGAAGTCAACTCCTGGTACTTCTTGCCCATCGTTCGTGTTCCCCGTGAATTTCCTCAGCTCCCCGGAGCCCGCCGCTGCACGGGATTCTTATACAATAGAATGCTTGTCACGATGACCGGATAATCGATAATACCGAGGGGATCCCGTGCATGTCCGACAAACTTCAAGACGTCCTGTTCCTGTTCCCGGGCCAGGGCTCGCAGTACCGCGGCATCGGCCGTGACCTGTACGAGCAGGAACAAGTCGTCAGGCAAGTGTATCAAACTGCCGGCGAAGTGCTCGGCTACGACATCGCGCGGCTGTCTTTCGACGATCCGGACGACACCATCGACCTGACCCGCCATACCCAGCCGGTCCTGCTGACCCATTCCATCGCCTCCCTGCGCGCGCTGGAGCAGCGGCTCGGCCATGAGCTGGCCCCCGGCGCGGTCGCCGGTCACAGCCTCGGCGAGTACAGCGCGCTGGTCGCCGCCGGTGCCCTGCGCTTCGAGGATGCCCTGACCCTGGTCGCCACCCGCGGCCGGCTGATGGGAACCCTCGGCGAGGGCGAGATGGAGGCGCTGCCGGTGGGCATCGAGGAGGCCAGGACGCTGGCCGACGCCCATTTCTGCGGCATCGCGGCGTGCAATATGCCCGACCAGACCGTGGTGGGCGGCAGCCGCGCCGACCTCGACCGGCTGGCGACGGCCTTTGCCGAGGCCAACCCGCGCAAGCGATCGGTGCGCCTGAAGACGGAGGGTGCCTTTCACACCTATTACATGGTCGGCGCAGCGCGCGAGTTCCGCGCCCACCTCGATGCCGCGCCGATCACTCCGCCGGGACCGCGGGTGCTGTCAAATTACACTGGCGGCTTCCACGAGGACGAGCCGGACGCGATTCGCACGCGGCTGTTCTTCCAGCTGTTCCACCCGGTGCTCTGGCACCAGAACCTGGTGGCCGCCGCGGCTGCCGGAGCCCGGCGCATCATCGAGTTCGGCGGCGGCATCGGCAGGGGCGAGGAACCCGCCGAGAAGCGCCCGAACCTCGAGGGCATCGTCAAGAAAACCTTCCGCGGAAGCGACGAGCCGCCGGCCTACGCCGCGGTGATCAACTGTCAGAGCCTCGACGCCGCCGCCGAAGCGTTGAGCCGGGGTTGACGGCGAAGCGGATGCATCGACGATGTGCTTCATCCTGATCGCCCACCGCGTGCGGGCCGACCTGCCGGTTCTGGTCGCCGCCAATCGCGACGAGTATTACGAACGACCGACCAGGGCCGCCGGCTGGTGGGACCGCTCCCCTGCCGTGCTCGCCGGCCGCGATGAGCGTGCCGGGGGAACCTGGTTCGGCGTGCGCGTGGACGGCCGTTTCGCCGCGGTCACCAACCTGCGGCTTCGCGGCGCCCGGGCCGCGGGAGTTCGCTCGCGCGGCGAACTGGCCATTGCCGCGCTTGACCACTTCGGGCCCCTGCGGGAGTTCGGCAAGGAGATCGAGCGAAGTGGCGGCAGTTACGGCCCGTTCAACCTCGTCTTCGGTGATCACCAGGAACTGTACTACTACAGCAACGCCCGCGACCGCCACGAAGAGCTCGGTCCCGGTGTCTACGCCCTGGCCAACGGGTTCCTCGACGCGCCGTGGCCCAAGGCAGTCGAGGGGCGACGGCGATTCGCGGCTCTCGTGCGCGACACCGAGCCCGACGTCGGCGCGCTGTTCGACCTGCTCGGCGATCGCCGCGTCCACGACGACGGGCTCCCCGACACCGGGCTGCCGCCGGAACGCGAACGCGCGTTGTCGGCGATGTTCATCGAGGACCGCGATTACGGCACGCGCTGTTCCACTGTCTATCGCCTGTTTGCCGACGGCCGTGCCGATTTCGAGGAGCGCAGCCATGCCGGCGTCTTCACGGGACCGACGGCCGCCGGTTTCTCGTTCCGTGCCGATTTCGCACCAGCGATGAAACACGCAACGGGATTGCAGTCATGAAGCGGTTGCTCGATACCTGGCGCGACGTCAGCGCACGGCTGCAGCCTGCCGAAGACGTCCGCCGGGATCAGCTTTACCTGGTATTCAGCCAGAGCGCCGAGGGCCTGCGCCTGTCGCTGCTGGTGGCATGGATAGTGGCGCTGATGGCCTGGCCCCACGTGTCCGGGGTCGTCCTCGGCGGCTGGATCTCGTTGATGTCCGGCGTACTCGTCGCACGGTATTTTCTTACCCGCGCGTTCCGCGACGCCCACCACGAAACGGACGAACGATGGATCGCCCTGATGGTGGCAAGCGTCGCGGTCACCGGGGTGGTGTGGGGCACGACCGGCCTGTTCATCGCCGATACGCCGCTGCACCTCGACATACTGATCATCGTCACGGTGGCGATGATGACCATCTCCGCGGTGTCCTACCTCGGCCAGTACCTGCCCGCCTACTTCACGTTCCTGGTGTGCTCCACGGTGCCGATGCTGGTGATCGTGTCGCCGAGCTTCGATCCCTACACCATCTACGCCGCGCTGATGTACCTGGTGTTCCTGTTCGCCGCGGCGACTACTTCATACCGCTTCAACCGGGTGATCACCGAGCGCCTCAGGCTGCAGAACGAGACCTCGAAGCTGAACCGAAAGCTGGGCGAGAAGAACCGCGAACTCGTCAACGAACTCGAGCAGCGCAAGATCGCCGAGGCGGAGCGTGACCGCAACCGGCAGTACCTCGACGCCATCTTCGCCAACGCTCCGGTCTTGATGTTCCTGCGCGATCTCGACGGGCGCTACGTCAAGGTGAACCGCCACTTCGAGGAAACCTTCGGCGTGCGCGACGAGGACGTGCACGGCCGCGGGCCCACCGAGATTCATTCCCCCGAGATGGCTCGCCGCATCCAGGAACAGGACCGCGCCGTACTCACGAGCGGTCGTACCCACATCGACGAGGAACCGTTCCGCCGGCCCGGCAACGACGGGGAGCCGGGCACGCTGCTGACGGTCAAGTTCCCGATCGCCTCCGGCGAGGGCACCGTCACTGGCCTCGGCGGCGTGCTGTTCGACATCACCCGCCAGAAGGCGACCGAGAACGAACTGCGCCTGAGCCGCGAGCGATTTCGCGACTTCGCCGAGATCGCGTCGGATTTCTACTGGGAGGTCGACGCGGCCATGAACCTCAGCTTCTCCTCGTCGCACGGTCCGGTGCTGAGCCGGATCCCGATGAGCGAACTCATCTCGACCCGCGGCGGCACGGTCGACGGCGGCCGCATTCCCGTCGACGCCGCCTGGCAGGAATACCTCGCCCGGCGCGACGCGCGCAAACCGTACGAGTTCGAAGCGTCTTTCATTCGCGCCGATTCGAGCGAAACCCGCATTCACATCAAGGCGACGCCGCTTCTCGACGATGAAGGCCGATTCGCCGGCTACCGCGGCGTGGCCCGCGACGTCACCACCGAGTACCGCCTCAAGCGGGACATCGCCTACCAGGCCAGCCACGACCCTCTGACGGGCCTGACCAACCGGCGCCGGTTCCTCGAGCATGTTGCCGAGTTCGTCGCCGACACCAGGCTTTCCGGACGCCGGCACCTTCTGTTCTACCTCGATCTCGACCGCTTCAAGTTCGTCAACGACACCGCCGGTCACCCGGCGGGCGACGCCCTGCTGGTCGAGGTGGCGCGGACCATCGGCGCATGCCTCGGCAGAGAGGACATCTTCGGCCGGATCGGCGGTGACGAGTTCGGCGTGCTGGTGCACGACTGCCCGATCCAGCGCGGCGAGGAAATCGCCGCGGCCATCGTCGACAGCGTCTCGGACATGCGGTTCCAGTGGCAGGGGCGGCACTATTCCATCTCCACCTGCGTCGGGATCAGCGTGATCGATGCCGGTTCCGGCGACGCCACCATCATCGTCGCCGATGCGGACCAGGCCCTGTATCGCGCCAAGGACCTCGGGGAAGGACGGGTGTTCGTCAGCGGACGCACGGGCCAAACCCCGCAGGCCGGCGTCAAGCCTAAGCGGCACACCGACTGGCTCGACGCCTTCGACCGCTCCCGTGTCCAGCTGTACGCGCAGCCCATCGTTCGGCTCGACGGGAAACAATCGCCGGCAAAGTGGTACGAACTGCTGCTGCGCCTGGTCAACAGCGACGGCGTTCACGCGCCCGGGGCCTTCGTCCCCTATGCCGAGCGGGCAGGCATGAGCGCGCGGGTCGACCAGTGGGTCGTGGTGCGGGCATTCGAAGAGATCGCGGCGCTCGACGGCGCACCCGGCTGCCGGTTCTCCATCAACCTTTCCGCCGCGTCGCTCTGCGATCAGCGAGTCCAGTCGGCGATCATGGAACAGCTGCAAGTCGGCGCCGTGCAAACGGGGAACATCTGCTTCGAGGTCGCCGAGACCTCGGTCATCAGGAACTTCGACGTTGCCCGCGGGTTCATGGAGCGCCTGCGCGCCGAGGGGTGCCTGCTCGCCCTCGACGATTTCGGCACCGGGCTGTCGTCGTTCGCCCACCTGCGCCGGTTCCCGGTGGACTTCGTCAAGATCGACGGCGACTTCATCCGCGAACTCGACAGGGAGCCGTGCAACCCCGTGTTCATCGAGTCGATCTGCTCGGTGGCGTCGACTCTCGGGATAGAAACCATCGGCGAGTGCATCGAGTCAGCAGGGATCATCGAGCGGCTCGCGGCCATCGGCGTCTGCTACGGCCAGGGTTTCGCCCTCGGTGAACCGGCGCCGTTGACGGCACTTGCGACCGGCCGGGCGGCGCTCAACTGACGCGCTGGTAATACAGGTTCTGGGGGTGATTCGCCTGGGCGAAAAAGTACCAGCGCTCGGCGACGAGGCCCGCGTACTGCACCACGAAGGCCGCCAGCATCGCCGGCGCCGACGTGAGCGCCAGGCCGGCGAGCAGCAGCACGAGGGGCGCGGGAAAGATCAGCGCCAGGAACACCCCGCGCACCGCGCGAAGCATCGCGTCGCGCGCGCCGTGGAAGAACTCGCGGGTGTTGAACGAACCGGCGCTGGCGCCTTCGGAAAGCTGGCGGATACGTTCGTGGCGCACGCCTATCGCCGTCTGTAACGTGGATACCGGCGCGAGGCCGGCATTGCGCACCAGCGACGCGATGCGTCCGATGAAGGCGGCGAAGCCGAGCACGATCGCCGACGCGGCAAGCAGACCCACGAGATGAGTCGCCGTCCCGAAGGCGGCCAGCGCGGCTGCCAGGGTGAACCCGGACGCCGAGCCGAGCAGCGTGTAGTTGACCACCGTCAGCGGCGTGGCCCATTCCCTGATGAACCGGACGCAGGCGTAGATCATCGCGGTGGAGACGAACAATGCGAGCGCCGCAACCGCCCCGGCCGCGGCGATGGCGAGCCTGGCCCCTTCCGTGCCCCACGACCAGTGATGCACCGCGGCGTGCAGGGCCACCAGGGCCATCAGGACCGGCAGCACGATGACCTCCCGCGACAGCCACGAGGTGCGCCACATGGCCGCGGTACGCCAGGCCCGCTCAGGATGTCCGAGATGAAAGAACGACGCCACCAGGCCCGCACCCAGCAGCAACAGCGACAACACCGACCCGGACACGAAGAAAGCCTGCCCGGGCGGAGCGAGAGCGCCGGCGCCGGCCAGGGCCTGGACCACGCAGACGGCGAGGAACAGCCCCTGGCCCGCGCCCGCCAGGGTGGTGAACAGCACGACCGAGAACGCCGGGTGCATGACCGTGCCTACCAGCTGGTGACGTCGTCGAGGGTCTGCTCGCGCACCGGGCCCTGGGGCTGGCGCTCCTTGCGCAGGGGATTGTCGGCGCGCACCAGTTCGTCCTCGTGGATGGTCACGCGGGTGCGCCGACGCGGCAGGTAGTGGTTGGCCGGCCGCGTGCCCCACTCGGGCATCAACGCGTATCCGCCCTGTTCGCGGATGGCGAGGGATACCTCGGACCGCGAATCGTGGACGTCGCCAAACAGCCGTGCCCCGGTCGGACAGGCGATGACACACGCCGGGCGGCGCTCAGCCTCGGGAATCGACTCATCGTAGATGCGGTCCACGCACAGGGTGCATTTCTTCATCACCTTCTGGTGCTCGTCCAGCTCGCGGGCGCCGTAGGGGCAGGCCCACGAGCAGTACTTGCAGCCGATGCACTTGTCGTAGTCGACCAGCACGATGCCGTCCTCGGGCCGCTTGTAGCTGGCGCCGGTGGGACAGACCGGTACGCACGGCGGATCCTCGCAGTGCAGGCAGGACTTGGGGAAGTGCACGGTCTCGGTGTTCGGATACTCGCCGACTTCGAAGGTCTGCACGCGGTTGAAGAAGGTGCCGGTGGGATCACGCTGGTAGGGATTGTCGTCGGACAGGTAGCCGGCGATGCCGGATGTGTTCCACTCCTTGCAGCTCGTCACGCAGGCATGGCAGCCGACGCACACGTTGAGATCGATGACGAGGGCGAGCTGGGTCACGGCCTGCCTCCGCGCCCGGCGACCCAGGCGAGCCAGCGTGGGACCTCGCGCACCTGGCCGGGCACCGGGCCGAGCGGCGCGAAGGCCGGCGCGGTCGCCTGCTCCTCGTCCTCGGCCGCCTTGTACACTCGCACTCGCACGTCGTACCAGCCGGCCTGGCCGGTCACGGGGTCGGAGTTGGACACCATGGCACCGTCGATGGCGAGCTCCTCGGTGATGACGTGATTGAGCAGGAATCCCTTGCGCGACTCGTCCGCGTCGTTCGCCAGCGCCCAGGCGCCGGGCGCCTTGCCGATGGCGTTCCACGTCCACACGGTGCCGGGCTCTACCGCCTCGGAGAATCGGCACATGCAGCGCACCTTGCCCCACGGGCTTTCCACCCAGATCCAGTCGCCGTCATCGAAGCCGTGCTGCCTGCCGACGGCGGGGCTGACGAACAGGTAGTTGTGGCTGTGGATCTGCCTGAGCCAGGCGTTCTGCGAGTCCCAGGAGTGATACATGGCCATCGGCCGCTGGGTGACGGCCGCCAGCGGGTAGCGCCCCTTGTCGACGGCCTGGGCCTCGAGCGGCTCGTAGTAGAACGGCAGCGGGTCGAAGAACTCGTCGACGCGCGCGCGCAGATGATCCGGCGGCTGCCGGGTGTCGCCCTTGCCGCGGGCGGCGAGGCGGAACTTCTGCAGCACTTCGGAGTACACGTGCACCAGGATCGGTTCGGCGTAGCGGATCAGGCGGTGGCGCTGCGCCCACTCGAGGTAGCCGCGGTTGAAGTTTCGCAGGTACTGGAACGAGCGCGGCAGCTTGTAGTGGAACACGCAGTTGTTGCGCGCATACATCTGCCACTGCGCGGGATTGGGTTCGCCGGCCATGAACTTCTCGCCGCCCTTGCCGCGCCAGCCGGCGAGAAAGCCGATGCCGGAGCCGGGCTCGGTTTCGTAGTTGATGATGAAGTCCGGGTAGTCCTTGTAGCGCCGTGCACCCTTGTCGTCGACGAAGGCCGGAAGCTTCAGCCGCGACGCAAGCTCGATCAGCACCTCCTGGAACGGCCTGCACTCGCCGGTGGGCGGCAGCACCGGGATGCGCACGGCGTCCACCGGGCCGTCGAACTCGGAGATCGGCCGGTCGAGCATGGACATGACGTCGTGGCGCTCGAGGTACGTGGTGTCGGGCAGGACGAGGTCGGCGTAGGCCACCATCTCCGACTGGAAGGCGTCGCACACCACGATGAAGGGGATCTTGAACTCGCCGTCCTCGTCGCGCTCGTTGAGCATGGCGCGGACCTGCTCCGTGTTCATGGTGGAGTTCCACGCCATGTTCGCCATGAAGATCATCAGCGTGTCGATGCGATACGGATCGCCCCTGACCGCGTTGGTGATGACGTTGTGCATCATACCGTGCACCGACAGCGGGTACTCCCAGGAGAAGGCCTTGTCGATGCGCACGGCAGCGCCGTTCTCGTCCACGAACAGGTCGTCCGGGTCCGCCGGCCAGCCGAGCGGCATGCCCTCCAGCGGCCGGTTCGGCCTGACCGCCTCGGGCACCCGCGGCGGCTTGGCGCACGGCGGAATCGGGCGCGGAAACGGCGCCTTGTGGCGAAAGCCGCCGGGACGGTCGATGGTGCCGAGCACCGTCATCAGGATCGACAGCGCGCGGATGGTGTGAAATCCATTGGAATGCGCCGCCAGCCCGCGCATGGCGTGAAACGCCACCGGGTTGCCGGTGACGTGGTCGTGCTCCTCGCCCCACACGTCGGTCCAGGCGATGGGCAGCTCGATCTTCTGGTCGCGCGCCGTCACGCCCATCTCGTGAGCGAGGCGGCGAATTCGCTCGGCGGATATTCCGGTGATGCCGGCGGCCCATTCGGGCGTGTAATCGGCCAGCCGGTCAACCAGGAGCTGAAACGCCGTTTTCACCAGCGTGCCGTCGGCCAGCCGATATTCGCCAAGCAGGCGCGGGTCGGCGCCCTTCGTGTGGGTGACCACCTCGCGGTTGCTCAACCGGTCCCACCACAGCTTGTCCTGGGGGTCGAAGCAGCCTTCCTCTCCGGGCACCTCGGTGCGCACGAACATGCCGTGCTCGTCGCTCGCCTCGTCGAGGTTCACCAGCTGCGGCGCGTTGGTGTAGCGCACCAGGAAGTCGCGATCGAACAGGCCCTTGTCGATCAGCTCGCGGGTCAGCGCCAGCAGCAGCGCACCGTCCGTGCCGGGGCGGATCGGCACCCACTCGTCGGCGATGGCCGAGTAGCCCGTGCGCACCGGGTTGATGGAGATGAAGCGGCCGCCGGCGCGCTTGAACTTCGAGATGGCGATCTTCAGCGGATTGGAATGATGGTCCTCGGCGGTGCCGATCATGATGAACAGCCGCGCGCGATCGAGGTCGGGTCCGCCGAACTCCCAGAACGAGCCGCCGATGGTATAGATCATGCCGGCAGCCATGTTCACCGAGCAGAAGCCGCCGTGGGCGGCGTAGTTGGGAGTGCCGAACTGCTTTGCGAACAACCCGGTCAACGCCTGCATCTGGTCACGGCCGGTGAACAGGGCGAACTTCTTCGGATCGGTTGCGCGGATATGGGAGAGCCGCTCCTCGAGCAGGGCGTAGGCCTCGTCCCAGCTGATCGGCTCGAACTCGTTGGCTCCGCGCGCGGCGCCCGCGCGGCGTCTCAACGGCCGGGTCAGGCGCGCCGGCGAGTACTGCTTCATGATGCCCGACGCGCCCTTGGCACAGATCACGCCCTGGTTGAGCGGATGGTCGGGATTGCCCTCGATGTAGCGCACCTCGCCGTCGCGAAGGTGCACCCGGATCCCGCAGCGGCAGGCGCACATGTAGCAGGTGGTGTTGCGCGTCTCGCTGGCGCGCGAGCGAGGAGGATCAACGGTATGGGGCATCGGCGGGACCGGCGGTGAGTCGGCCACTACGGTACGGTGCCGGGTGCCGGGGGGGCAAATCAGGATTGTTTATCCGGACCTTACCTGCACTATGCCCTGCCGGCCGAACGACGCCGTCCTACACGAAGCGGAACACGAACACCGCCCATGCGAGCGCGACGGCCAGGGCGCCCCACAACGGCACACCGAACAATGCCAGCCACAGCAGGAAGATGAATGCCGAACCGAGCAGCGAAATGAACAGCCGGTCGCCGCGCGTGGTATCCAGGCCGAACACGCCGCGCCGCGGGGCGCCACCCTGCGAGACGCGCTCCCACAGCGTCATCGCCACCAGGCAAAGGGCAATGAAGGCGAAAAACGCCGCGGTGGGCCAGGTCCACGCCATCCACGATAACATCGCTTGCTCCTTCAGACGCGGCCGAGGGCGAAGCCCTTGGCGATGTAGTTGCGCACGAACCAGATCACGATGGCGCCGGGAATGATGGTCAGCGCCCCGGCCGCCGCGAGCAGGCCGAGCTCGTAGCCCGAGGTGCTGGCGGTGCGGGTCATGGTGGCGGCGATGGGCTTGGCCGCCACCGAGGTCAGCGTCTTGGCGAGCAGCAGTTCGACCCAGGAGAACATGAAGCAGAAGAACGCCGCCACACCGATGCCCGAGGCGATGGAGGGCATGAAGATGCGCACGAAGAAGCGCGGGAACGAGTAGCCGTCGATGTAGGCCGTCTCGTCCAACTCCCTGGGCACCGACGACATGAAGCCCTCGAGGATCCACACCGCGAGCGGAATGTTGAACAGGCAGTGCGCCAGCGCCACCGCGATATGGGTATCGAACAGGCCGATGGCCGAGTAGAGCTGGAAGAACGGCAGCGCGAACACCGCCGGCGGCGCCATGCGATTGGTCAGCAACCAGAAGAACAGGTGCTTGTCGCCGAGGAAACGGTAACGCGAGAAGGCGTAGGCGGCGGGCAGCGCCACCGCCACCGAGATCACCGTGTTGATCACGACATAGGTCAGCGAGTTGACGTAGCCCATGTACCACGTCGGGTCGGTGAATATGGTCGCGTAGTTTTCCAGGGTGAACTCTCGAGGCCACAGCGAGAACGTTCCCAGGATCTCGTTGGTGGTCTTGAACGACATGTTCAGCAGCCAGTAGATCGGCAGCAGCAGGAAGACGATGTACAGCGTCGGTATGAGCCAGGCGTAGCGTTTCATCGCTGCGTCTCCCCGCGCATCATCACGGTGTAGAACACCCAGCTCAGAAGCAGGATGATGAGGAAGTAGATGAGCGACATGGCCGCCGCCGGGCCGAGATCGAACTGGCCGAGCGCCATCTTGACCAGATCGATTGACAGGAACGTGGTGGTGTTGCCGGGGCCGCCGCCGGTCAGCACGAACGGCTCGGTGTAGATCATGAAACTGTCCATGAAGCGCAGCAGCACCGCGATGGTGAGCACGCGCTTCATCTTGGGCAGCTGGATGTGGCGGAAGATCTGCCAGCCGCTGGCGCCGTCGATCCGCGCCGCCTGGTAGAAGGCGTCGGGGATCGAGCGCAGGCCCACGTAGGCGAGCAGCACCACCAGCGAGGTCCAGTGCCACACGTCCATGGCCACCACCGTCGCCCACGCCGCGGCCGGCTGCTGGGTGAAGTTGTACTCGATCCCCAGGGCGTTGACGACGTAGCCGAGCAGGCCGATGTCGGGCAGCGCGAAGATGTTCCACATGGCGCCGACCACGTTCCACGGGATGAGCAGCGGCAGCGCCATCAGCACCAGGCACACCGACACGCCGATGCCGCGCCGCGGCATGGCAAGCGCCACGACCACGCCGAGCGGCACCTCGATGAGCAGGATCTGCGCGGTGAACAGTAGCTGGCGCATGAGCGCCTCGTGAAACCTCGACGAGTGCAGCACCTGCTCGTACCAGGTCACGCCCTCCCAGAAGAACACGTTGTCGCCGAAGGTTTCCTGGACGGAGTAGTTGACCACCGTCATCAGCGGAATGAGGGCGTTGAACGCCACCAGCGCCAGCACGGGAGCCACCAGCAGCCAGGCTTTGCGATCCGGGGTTTTCTGGATCACGGCGCTTCTCCTCCGGTGCGCCAGCCGTCGACGAATACGGCCGCGCGGCGCGGGTCGAAGGACACGCGCGCCTCGCCGGACGGTATTTCGACGCCCTCGGCACAGTAGATCTTGAACGAGTGAGGACCGAGCAAGGCGTCGACGATGCGATAGCGCCCGACGTCGGCGACATGGCGGATCTCGACCTTGATGCCGGCGGGATCGAAACGCACGAACTCGGGCCGCACGCCGAGTTCCGTACGGCCGGATACCGTCGCCGGCGGCGGCGCATCGAGCAGCACGCGCTGGCCCTCGACGAAGACGGCGCCGTTGTCCACCCGGCACGGGAACAGGTTCATTCCCGGCGAGCCTATGAAATGCCCGACGAAGGTGTGCCCCGGGCGCTCGAACAGAGACTCCGAGTCGCCCACCTGGACCACGTCGCCGTCGTGCATCACCACGATGCGGTCGGCGAAGGTCAGCGCCTCGGTCTGATCATGGGTGACGTAGATCATGGTGAAGTTGTAGCGCTGGTGCAACTGCTTGAGCTGCGAGCGCAGACGCCACTTGAGGTGAGGATCGATGACGGTCAGCGGCTCATCGAACATGATCACGTTGACGTCGGAGCGCACCAGCCCGCGCGCGAGGGAGATCTTCTGCTTGTTGTCGGCGGCGAGGCCCCGCGCACGGCGCGACAGCACCTCCTCGAGGCCGAGCATGGACGCGGTCTCGCGCACCCGCCGGTCGATCTCGCCGGCGGCAATGCCGCGGTTGCGCAAGGGGAACGCCAGGTTGTCGTACACCGTCATGGTGTCGTATACCACCGGGAACTGGAACACCTGGGCGATGTTGCGCGCGTCCGGGGGCAGGTCGTTGATCGCCTTGCCACCGAACAGCACCTCGCCTTCCGTGGGCGCCACGAGGCCGGAGATGATGTTCAGCAACGTCGTCTTGCCGCATCCCGACGGGCCGAGCAGCGCGTAGGCGCCGCCATCTTCGAAAGTCAGGTCGACGCGCTTGAGTGCGAAGTCCTGGTCCGACCCGGGCCGGTCGACGTAGCTGTGCCGGATCGCTTTCAGTCGGATCTGTGCCATGTCCGCCCTGCCCGCGGGTCGATGCGCCTGCCGTCGGTGGAGAAGAACATGAAGCGCGCCGGGTCGACCGACACGCGCAGCGCCTGGCCGACGTCGAGGCGGTGCACGCCGTGGGCCTGGCCGACCCACTGGTGTCGACCGACGTCGAGATGGACGTAGGTCTCCGAGCCGCTGATCTCCGCGATGGCGACCACGCCCTCGAGACTCACGGCCTGGTCGCCCCCGGGACCGAGCGCCAGGTGATGGGGACGAAAGCCGAGCCGGTATTCGCCGTCGCTCATGGCGGCATGTGTGTCGCCCACGGGCCAGGTGACGGTATCGTCCATGACGAACTCGGCGCCGCGCTTGACCACGCCGGCGACGTTGAGCGGCGGATCCGAGAACGTGCGCGCCGTGACGAGATCGACCGGGTCGCGGTACACGTCGTGGGTGGCGCCGAACTGGGTGATGCGGCCCTCGTGGAGGGTCGCGGTGGCCCCGCCCAGCATCAAGGCCTCCAGCGGTTCGGCGGTGGCATAGACCACCGTGGACCCCGCGTCGGAGAACAACCGCGGCAGCTCGCTGCGCAGCTCCTCGCGCAGCTTGTAGTCGAGGTTGGCGAGCGGCTCGTCGAGCAGAACCAGGGGAGCGCCCTTGACCAGGGCTCGTGCCAGCGCGACGCGCTGCTGTTGCCCCCCCGACAGTTCAGAGGGTCGGCGCCTGAGCATCGGACCCAGCCTGAGCAGCTCGGCGACCTCCGTCACCCGCTTCCTCGCATCGGCGCGACTGACTCGCGCGACTTTCAACGGCGAGGCGATGTTGTCGTACACGCTCATCGACGGGTAGTTGATGAACTGCTGGTACACCATGGCGACGTTGCGCTTCTGCACGGCCACGGACGTCACGTCCGCGCCATTCTCCAGCAGGCGGCCGCTGTCGGGGCGCTCCAGGCCGGCCATCATGCGCAGCAGCGTCGTCTTGCCCGACAACGTCGGCCCAAGCAGGATGTTGAAGCCGCCCGCTTCGACCTTCAGGCTGACATCGACGAGGAAGTCGACGCCGTCGCGCCTGAGATTGACGTTTTCCAGTTCGACCGTCACGGCAACATCACCGGGGCGTGCCCGACGCCGCGACCGCGCCGCCCGGCGCGCGTCCGGCCAGCCAGCGATCCAGGGCGTCGACGTCGATGCGCGAGGCCTCGAGACCGAGCTTGGTGCGGCGCCACAGGATGTCCTCGCTGGTGCGCGCCCATTCGCGCTCGACCAGCCAGCGCACCTCGGCCTCGTACAGTCCCGCGCCGAAGTGATGACCGAGGTCGGCAAGGGTGTCGGCGCCGTCGACGAGTCGATGAACGTCGAGCCCGTAGCGCCGGAACAGGGACTTCACGAGCGGTCGCGGCAGGAAAGGAAAGGTCCGAGCACATTCCTCGAGCCGCGCCTCGCGTTCGGCCGGATCGAAGTCTCCGCCCGGCAGGGCGGCTCGCGCCGTCCACGGCTTCGGCACCGGGCCGGCGAGGGACGCGACGCGCTCCAGCACCGCCTCCGCCAGGCGCCGGTACGTGGTGAGCTTGCCGCCGAACACGTTGACGATGCCGGCCCCGTCTCGCGTCTTCGCGTGCTTGAGCACGTAGTCCCGGGTCGCCTCCTGGGCCTTGCCAACGCCGTCGTCGTACAGCGGGCGAACACCGGCGAAACCTCCGACGACGTCCGCGGGACTCACCCGATGCTGGAAATAGTCGGCCACGCACGCCAGCAGGTAGTCGCGCTCTTCGTCGCTCGGGGCGACGACAGCCGGGTCGCCGTCGTAGTCGACGTCGGTGGTGCCGATGAGGACGTAGTCGTCCTCGAAGGGCAGCACGAACACGATGCGCCGGTCATGGTTCTGCAGGATGTAGGCGCGGTCGTGGCCGAACCACTTGCGCACGATCAGGTGACTGCCCTTGACCTTGCGGGTGCCGGTAGTGCCGTGATCGACCAGTTCGGCATGCACGTTCGACGACAGGAAGTCGGACACCCATGGGCCCGTGGCGTTGACGAGGACCCGCGCCGCGAACATCTCCTCGTTGCCGGTTTCGAGGTCGCGAGTGACGATTCGCCACGCGCCGTTGGCGCTGTCGGCAGAGGTGCAGCGAGTCCGGGTGAGAATGCGCGCCCCGCGGTCGGCCGCATCGCGTGCGTTGAGCACCACCAGCCGGGCGTCGTCGACCCAGCAGTCGGAATACTCGAATGCCTTGTCGAATCCGCTCTTGAGCAACCGTCCGGTCTCGCTGGCCGCGAAGTCGCGAATGGGGCGGCTCGGCGGAAAGGCGCGCCCGCCGAGATGATCGTAAAGGAACAGCCCGGCGCGGATCATCCACATCGGCCGCATCTCGGGATTGTGCGGAAACACGAAGCGCATCGGCCGCGAGATGTGCGGAGCGATCCCGAGCAGCACGTCGCGCTCCTTGAGCGCCTCCCTGACCAGGCGGAACTCGTAGTGCTCGAGATAGCGGATGCCGCCGTGGATCAGCTTGCTGCTGGCCGACGAGGTCGCCGAGGCCAGGTCGCCCTGCTCCACGAGGAGCACGGACAGTGCGCGGCCGGCCGCGTCGCGGGCGACGCCGCAGCCGTTGATGCCGCCGCCGATGACGGCGATGTCGAACACCGCGGCGGAATCGTCGACAACAGCGTTCATGACGGCTCGCACACGTGAATGGATACGCCGGCGGCGGCGCAGGCGGCGACGAATGCCGGCGGCGGCGCGCGGTCGGTGACGAAATGGTCGATGGCACCGATGTCCGCGATCCTCACCGGGGCGTTGCGCTGGAACTTGGTGTTGTCGGCCACCAGGATCACCGAACGGGCGTGCTCGATGATGGCTCGCGCCGCCAGCACCTCTCGGTAATCGTAGTCGAGCAGCGTGCCGTCCTCATCGATGGCCGAACTGCCCACCACGGCATAGTCGACGCGGAACTGGGACAGGAACTCCGAGGCCCGTTCCCCGACGATGCCGCCGTCTTCGTGGCGCACGACGCCGCAGGACACCACCAGTTCGACGTCGCTCGCGCCCATCAGGATGGTGACCACGTTGACGTTGTTGGTGATGACGATGAGCCCCCGCCTGTCCTTCAGGAACCCGGCGACCTGCTCGGTGGTGGTGCCGATGTTCATGAACAGCGAGGCGCCGTCGGGAACCAGCGACGCGGCGAGTTCGCCGATGCGGCGCTTGGCCGCCGCCGCGATGTGCCTGCGCGCGCGGTAACCGACGTTGACCTGCACGTCGCTCAGCACTGCGCCGCCGTGGGTCCGCCTGAGCCAGTCGCCCCCGCACAGCACGTTGAGGTCGCGGCGAATGGTCTGCGGCGTCACCCGGAACTCGCCGGCCAGGGACTCGACATCGACGTCGCCGCGCTCGCGCGCGATGTCGACGATGCGACGCTGGCGCGCGGTGAGCTTGCGGATACGGCGCTCGCCGGCGGCTGGGTCGGCCTCTGCCACGTACTCAAGTATCTCCGACGTATGGGCGCCGAGGCGGCATGGGCCGCCCCGGCGCCGGCGATGAAGGAACCGATCCTTCGGGGCCCGCGGGTTACTCGGACCAGCGCTTGATCAACTCCTCGTAGGCGACGGTTTCGCCTTGCGGTTTCTCGTTATCCAGCTTGGGTTTGGGCGCACCGGGCTTGGCCAGCCACTCGGCCGGATCGGACTCCGGATTCAGCCGCGGCCCGCAGCCGCCGTAGGTATTGGCCCGTTCGTCGGCCTGCTGCATGCGCGCCATGACCTGGTCCATCTCGCTGGCGAGCCGGTCCATGGCCTCCTGCGGCGTGAAGGCGCCGGAGTTCACGTCACCGATCTGCTGCCACCAGATCTGCGCCAGCTTCGGATAGTCAGGCACGTTGATGCCGGTCGGCGACCACAGCACGCGGTCGGGCGAACGGTAGAACTCCACCAGTCCGCCCAGCTTGGGCGAGCGCTCGGTGAAGGACTCGTGGCGGATGGAGCTGTCGCGAACGAAAGTGAGACCCACGTGGCTCTTCTTCACGTCGACCGTCTTGGACACCACGAACTGCGCGTACAGCCACGCCGCCTTTCGGCGGTCCACCGGGGTCGACTGGAACAGCGTCCAGGAACCCGCGTCCTGGTAGCCGAGCTTCTGCCCTTCCTCCCAGTACGGGCCGTGCGGGGACGGCGCCATGCGCCACAGCGGGTTGCCGTCGTCGTCGACGGTGTTGTTGCCCTCGCTCTTCGGTGCCACCATGGACGCGGTGAACGCGGTGTACCAGAAGATCTGCTGAGCAACGTTGCCCTGGGACAGCGCCGGCAGCGACTGGTAGAAGTCGTAGCTGGCCGCTCCCGGAGGGGCGTACTTGCGCAGCCACTCGTCCCACTTGCGGATCGCGTACACGGCTGCCGGGCCGTTGGCCGCACCGCCGCGCGATACCGAGGCGCCGACCGGGTTGCAGGTGCCCTCTTCCATGCGGATGCCCCACTCGTCCACCGGAATGCCGTTGGGCAGGCCCTTGTCGCCGGCGCCCGCCATCGACAGCCAGGCGTCGGTCATGCGCCAGCCGAGGTCCGGGGCGCGCTTGCCGTAGTCCATGTGGCCGTACACGCGTACGCCGTCGATCTCCTTGACATGCTCGGTGAAGAACTCGGCGATATCCTCGTAGGCCGACCAGTTGATTGGCACGCCGAGGTCGTAGCCGTAGCGTTCCTTGAATTGCGCCTTGAGGTCCTCGCGGTCGAACCAGTCCTTGCGATACCAGTACAGGTTGGCGAACTGCTGGTCGGGGAGCTGGTACAGCTTGCCGTCCGGTCCGGTGGTGAACGACTTGCCGATGAAGTCGTCGATGTCGAGCATCGGGTTGGTGACGTCGGCGCCGTCGCCGGCCATCCAGTCGGTCAGGTTCACCGCCAGCTGCAGTCTCGAATGCGTGCCGATGAGATCCGAGTCGTTGATGTAGGCGTCGTACAGGTTGCGGTTGGTCTGCATCTGGGTCTGCACGGCCTGTACCACCTCGCCCTCGCCTAGCAGCTGGTGGTTGACCTTGATGCCGGTGATCTCCTCGAACGCCTTGGTCAGCACCCGCGACTCGTACTCGTGAGTGGGTATGGTCTCGGACAGTACGTTGATCTCCATGCCCTGGAACGGTTCGGCCGCCTTGATGAACCATTCCATCTCCTGTTTCTGTTCCTCGACGGACAGTGTCGAGGGCTGGAATTCATCGTTGATCCAGCGCTCCGCCTCTTCCATTCCCGCCTGGGCCAGCGGCGATGCCAGCAGAGCGCCGATCGCCATCGATAACGTGAGCCTTCTCGTCATGGCTCCTCCTTTGGTGATTGTTTGTGGATCGGGGATGTTCATTCTAGATGTTCGTTTTGCCAGGTACAAACAAAAATGTGAAAATATGAATACCCAATACGAAACAACCTGATAACCGATAGTTGCGCCGCAAAGCTGTCAAAATACGTTAACCGGCACGGCCCGACACCCCCGCACCGAACGCACAACGACCGCCGGCAGGAGATTCCGAGGCACCATGAACGAACCGCTGCTTCTGGCCATCGACCAGGGAACCACGAGTTCCCGCGCCATCGTCTTCGACTCCGGTGGAAACCCGCGGCGCACCGCCCAGCGCGAGTTCCGCCAGATCTACCCGGCCGACGGCTGGGTCGAGCACGACCCGGAGGAAATCTGGTCCACCACGCTGGCAGTGTGCCGCGAGGCCATTGGCGGCGACGCCGCCGACATCGCCGCCATCGGCATCACCAACCAGCGCGAGACCACGCTGGTGTGGGAGCGCGACAGCGGCCGGCCGATCCACAATGCCATCGTCTGGCAGGACCGGCGCACGGCGTCGCGCTGCCGCGAACTCGCCGCGAAGAACGTCGAGGACGACCTGCGCGCGCGCACCGGTCTGCTCATCGACCCGTACTTTTCGGCCACCAAGATCGCCTGGATACTCGACGAAGTCGAGGGCGCCCGCGAGCGCGCCGGGCGCGGCGAACTCGTCTTCGGCACCGTCGACACCTACCTGGTCTGGAGATTGACCGGCGGCCGGGTGCACGCGACCGACGCCACCAATGCCTGCCGCACCTCGCTGTTCAACATCCACGAACAGCGGTGGGACGATGCCATGCTGGACCTGTTCGACGTGCCCCGCCAGGTGCTGCCCGAGGTGCGCGACTGCGCCGCCGAGTTCGGCAAAACCGATTCCGAGTGGTTCGGACGCGAGATCCCCATCCGCGGCGTGGCCGGCGACCAGCAGGCGGCCCTGGTCGGCCAGGCCTGCTTCGAACCGGGAATGATGAAGAGCACCTACGGCACCGGCTGCTTCGCGGTGTTCAACACCGGCGAGACCGCGGTCGAATCGAACAACAAGCTCCTGACAACGGTCGGCTACCGGCTCGACGGTCGCACCACGTACGCCCTCGAGGGATCGATCTTCGTGGCCGGCGCGGCCGTGCAGTGGCTGCGCGACGGCCTCGGCATCATCGGCTCGTCGGCGGATTCCGAGTCGCTCGCGGCCTCGCTGGCGGACAACCAGGGCGTCTACCTCGTGCCCGCCTTCACCGGGCTCGGCGCGCCGCACTGGGACCCCCGCGCCCGCGGAGCGATCTTCGGCATGACCCGCGATACCGGGCCGGCGCACTTCGCCCGCGCGGCGCTGGAATCGGTCTGCTACCAGACCCACGACCTTTTGACCGCGATGATCGCCGACGGCGCCCAGGCGGCGAGCGCGCTGCGCGTCGACGGCGGCATGGTCGCGAACAACTGGCTGCTGCAATGTCTCGCCGACATCACCGGCACCGTGGTCGAGCGCCCCGCCAATATCGAGACCACCGCGCTCGGCGCCGCGCGCCTGGCCGGACTTCAGTCCGGGGTCTACGGATCGCTCGAGGAGATGTCTTCGGCCTGGCGGCTCGACCGGCGCGCCAGCCCGTCGCTGGACGAGGACGCCCGGCGCCGCCTCGTCAGGCAGTGGTCGGCCGCGGTGGACGCCGTGGGCCGCTACGCCCTGGCCGTGGCGGGCGGGGAGTGATTTCCTCGTCGCGGCGGGGCCCCCGGTCACGAAGCCGTCGCCTCGCGGGCCTATAATGCCGACGATGCGCCCCGCCAGAAACGCCAAGATCGTCGCCACCCTGGGACCTGCCAGCGACGAGCTGCCGCTGATCCGCGCCCTGGTCAATGCCGGTGCCGACGTGTTCAGGCTCAACTTCAGCCACGGCGGCTTCGACGATCATCGCGAGCGCGTTCAGCGCATCCGCGCCATCGAGCACGAACTCGACCATCCCCTCGGCATCCTGCTCGACCTGCAGGGACCGAAGCTTCGCATCGGCACCTTCGCCGACGGCGCCGTGCAGCTCGTCGCCGGCGAACGCTTCCGCCTCGATCTCGACGACGCCGAGGGCGATGGTCGCCGCGTCGCCCTGCCGCATCCCGAGATCCTGCACGTGCTCGAGCCCGGCGCGCGGCTGCTGCTCAACGACGGCCGCGTGCGCCTCGAGGTGCTGGACTGCGCCGACGACTTCGCCGAGTGCAGGGTACTGACCGGCGGCGAGTTGTCCGACCGCAAGGGCGTGAACGTCCCCGGCGTCACCTTGCCCATCTCGGCCATGACCGACAAGGACCGCGCCGACCTCGCCTTCGGCCTCGAGCTCGGCGTCGACTGGGTGGCGCTGTCGTTCGTGCAGCGCCCGGAGGACGTCGCCGAGCTCCGCCGCCACGTTGGCGGTCGCGCGTCGGTGATGACCAAGCTGGAGAAGCCCGCCGCCATCCGCCATCTCGACGACATCGTCGCCATCTCCGACGCGGTGATGGTGGCGCGCGGCGACCTCGGCGTGGAGATGCGCCCCGAGGAGGTGCCGAGCGTGCAGAAGCGCATCGTGCGCGCCTGCCGCCGCGCCGGCAAGCCGGTGGTGGTGGCCACCCAGATGCTCGAGTCCATGATCAACGCGCCCACGCCCACCCGCGCCGAGACCACCGACGTCGCCACCGCCATCTACGACGGCGTCGACGCGGTGATGCTGTCGGGCGAGACCGCCATCGGGGAATACCCGGTCGAGGCGGTGTCGATCATGCACCGGATCATCTTCGAGACCGAGCGCGACCCCTACTACCGCGAGACCATCGACGCGCTAATCCCGCAGCCGGACGCGGTCAGCGGCGACGCCATCTGCGCCGCCATGAGCCGCGTGGTGGAGATCATGCCGATCAAGGTCGCCATCACCTACACCGACTCCGGATCGACGGCGCTGCGCGCCGCCCGCGAGCGCCCACGCATCCCCATCCTGTGCCTGACGCCCTACCAGAGCACCGCGCGCCGCATGCAGCTGGTGTGGGGCGTGCACGCCGAGATCGCGGTGGCCGCCGACGACGTCGACTCGGTGGTCACCGACGCCTGCCGCATCGCCGCCCGCGAGGGCTACGTCGAACCGGGCGAGCACGTGGTCATCACCGCCGGCATGCCGTTCCGCGTGCCGGGCAACACCAACCTGCTGCGCATCGCGCGCGTGCGCGACGAGCACCTGTCGTGAGCGCCGGCGCTGACGCCCTCTGCGCGCCCGCGCAGGTCATCGCGCGCGCGGTCGATTATCCCTACCGCTGGCCCGGACGCTCGTACCTGTTCCACGGCGGCCGTGCCCATCCCGTGGTCGAGCGCGAGCGCTGGCGCGAGGGGCGCGTACCGGTGCTCGCCTACGGCTCGAACCGCGCTCCCGAGCAGCTCGCGCGCAAGTTCGGCGTGCTCGCGCCCAACCGCGCCATCCTCGTCGAGCGCTGCGAGCTGCCGGGATTCGACGTGGTGCACTCGGCCCACGTCACGTCCTACGGCGCCATCCCTGCGGCGCTGGCCGAGGACCCCGCGGTTACCGTGACAGTGGCGGTGACCTGGCTCGACCGCGAGCAGGTCGCGATCATGGATGCCAGCGAACGGGCCGGCTGCAACTACGGCCGCCTGCGCCTGCCACGTACCGTGACGCTCGACGACGGCAGCGGCAGCGACGCGGTCGAGGCCTACCTCACCCGGCACGGATCGCTGGCGGTCGACGGCCGCGTGGCCAGCCACGGCGACATCGAGGCCCTCGGCCGCGGCACACCGACGATTCGCCACCGCGAGGTGCTTGCGCTCGCCCACCGTCATCTCGCTCCCGAAACCGATTTCGAGACCTTCGTCCTGCACCTGGCGCGGGACCCGGCGTGGCGTGAACGCGCGACCCGCCGGCTCAAGGAGGGCCTGTCGGCGAGCACCGGTACGCCCCCCGCGAAGTAACGCCCGACTCGCTGCGCCCCTGTCTCGAGACAAATACCCAGAACCCGACTGAAGCCGGTACGCCCGACCCATGCAGACGCTCCACGTGATCATGAACCAGCAGCACATCGAGCGCGACCGCCTGCCCGGCAAGACCGTGGTGGTGCTCGATGTGCTGTTCGCCACCACCACCATCGCCATGGCGCTTCACCACGGCGCCCGCGACGTGCTCACGGTGGCCGAAGTGGACGAGGCGCGCCGTTACGAGGGCGAAGGCGTGATCCTCGCCGGCGAGAAGGACGCCGAAATTCCGGACGGCTTCGACACCTTCGCCCCCGAGGTGCTGTCACGCCGGCCGCTTGCCGGCAAACGCCTGGTGCTGGTGAGCACCAACGGCACGGTGGCCCTGGCCAACAGCCGGGGCGCCGCCGCCGTGTACACCGCGGCGCTGGTCAACAACGGCGCCGTCGCCAGCCATCTCGTCGACCACCATCGCGACGGCACCATCCTGCTGGTGTGCTCGGCGTCGCGCCATCGCTTCAACATCGAGGACTTCATCGGCGCGGGGCTGCTGGTCGAGGCGCTGGCGGCGGCCGCGCCGAAACGTTTCGCGCTCACCGACGCCGCCGTCGCCGCGCGCTCGCTCGCCGGCTCGGCCGACATCGCCGGTACGCTCAGGAACTCAAGGGTCGGACGCATGATGCACGCCATGAACCTCGACGCGGACGTCGACCTCGCCGCCACCGTCGACCTGTACGACGTGGTGCCCGGGCTCGAGGGCGAGGCGCTCGTCGCGACCGGCCGGCACGCGCCTCGCCCCTGATAGAATGCCCGGCCGGACCATCGATCTCACGGCCATGACGACGTTGACGGAACTCCCCGCGTGGCGCGCACTCGCGGAACACGCGCGCGAGGTCTCGCCGCTTCACATGCGCGACCTGTTCGCCGCCGACCGGGCCCGGTTCGAGCGATTCTCCCTCGAAGTCGACGGCCTGCTGCTGGACTACTCGAAGAACCGCGTCACCGGCGACACGCTCGCCCTTCTCGCCGCCCTGGCCCGCGCGCGCGGCGTCGAGGCGCTGCGCGACGCAATGCTGCGCGGTGAACGGATCAACCTGAGCGAGGACCGGGCGGTGCTGCACACCGCCCTCAGGCGCACTGCCGAGGCCGGGCCGCTGGTGGTCGACGGCGTCGACGTCATGGAGGAGATCCTGGCCGTGCGCGCGAAGATGCGTGCGTTCAGCGAGGCGGTACGCGGCGGCTCCTGGCGCGGGCACACCGGCGAGCCAATCCGCGACGTGGTCAACATCGGCATCGGCGGCTCCGATCTCGGCCCGGCCATGGTCTGCGAGGCGCTCGCCCCGTACCACGACGAAGGGCCGCGCATGCACTTCGTCTCCAACGTCGACCCCGCCCACTTCGCCCGCACCGCAGCCGCCCTCGACCCGCGCCGCACGCTGTTCATCATCGCCTCGAAGACCTTCACCACCCTCGAGACCATGTCCAACGCCGCCGAGGCGAGGCGCTGGCTGCTGGCGAGCGGCGCTCCGGATTCGGCCGTCGCCCGCCACTTCGTCGCCCTGTCCACCAACGAGGACAAGGTTCGCGAGTTCGGCATCGACCCGGACAACATGTTCCGCTTCCGCGATTTCGTCGGCGGCCGCTATTCCCTCTGGTCGGCCGTCGGCCTCTCGATCGCCATCGCCGCCGGCATGGACAGGTTCGAGCAACTGCTGGCCGGCGCGCACCGCATGGACCGCCACTTCGCCGAGACGCCGATCGAGCGCAACCTGCCCATGATCCTCGCCCTGCTCGGCGCCTGGTATCGCAACTTCCTCGGCCTTCCGAACCACGTGGTGGTTCCCTACGACCAGAACCTGGCGAGGTTCCCGGCCCACCTGCAGCAGCTCGACATGGAAAGCAACGGCAAGGGCGTGACCCGCGACGGCGACGGCATCGACACCTACGACACCGGCCCCGCCGTGTGGGGAGAGGCCGGCTGCAACAGCCAGCATTCCTTTTTTCAACTCCTGCACCAGGGAACGACCGTGACGCCCGTGGACTTCCTGGTCGCCGCCGGCGGCCACTACGGCGACGGCGCGCGCCACCGCATGCTGGTGGCGAGCTGCCTCGCCCAGTCGAGGGCCCTGATGCACGGCCGCACGGCGGGCGAGGCGCGCGCCGAACTCGAACGCGCGGGACTCGACGAGCAGACCATCGCCCGCCGCCTGCCGCACTCGGTGTTCCCCGGCAACCGGCCCAGCAACACGCTGGCCTACGCGCGCCTCGACCCGCATACCCTCGGCATGCTGATCGCCGCCTACGAGCACAAGGTGTTCGTGCAGGGCGCGATCTGGAACGTCAACTCCTTCGACCAGTGGGGCGTGGAACTCGGCAAACAGCTCACCGGGCCGATCGCCGAGGCTTTGGAGCACGACGACGGAGCGGTGGACACGGACGCGTCGACCACAGGCCTGGCGGACTTCCTGCGACGCGCCGGGAAGTAACTCGCTACCCGCCGTCGATCTCGGTCAGCACCCGGTTGGCGATGCGATGGCACTCCACGCCCACCGGCACGCCGCAGTAGATGGTCACCTGGTCGATGACGGCCCTGAGCTCGTCGCGGGTCACGCCGTTGGTCAGCGCCGCCCTGAAATGCAGCTCCCATTCGTGCATGCGGTTGAGCGCCGCCAGCATGGCCACGTTGACGATGCTGCGGGTGCGCCGGTCGAGGGTATCGTCGCCCCAGGCGGCGCCCCAGCAGTACTCGGTCAGCAGTTCCTGGAACGGCCTCGAGAACGCCGACGCGTTGGCCAGCGACCGGTCCACGTAATCGGCTCCCAGCACCTCGCGGCGCACGGCGAGCCCCTTGTCGAAACGTTCTTTGTCCACGTCGCCTCTCGCAAGTTGTGTTACGGACACGAGACTACCTTAACATGCAGCCCCGCGGTCGTTCGGGTAACATCCCCGTCGCTTCCTTCGCCTTCAGTGTCACCGTCGACACCGCCATGTTCAGCTACATCTGTCTCGGCACCAACGACATCACGCGCGCGGCGCGATTCTACGACGCCTGCCTCGGCGCGCTGGGGTTGGCGCGCTGTTACACCGGCGACGAGGATTTCTCCGGCTGGGCGGGCTGGGGCACCTACCGCGACGGCGGCCGCGAGGAACTGGCGCTGTGGCTGTGCGAGCCGTTCGACGGCCGGTCGGCCAGCGCCGGTAACGGCACCATGGTGGCGCTCACGGCGCGTTCATGGAACGACGTGGACGCCTTCCATGCCGCGGCGCTGGCGAACGGCGGCTCCAGCGAAGGCGCGCCCGGCCTGAGGCCGGAATACAACCCCGACTTCTATGCCGCCTACGTGCGCGACCCCGACGGCAACAAGATCGCGGCGGTATGCCGCGGGTTCACCGTACCGCAATGACAGCCGGCGCTCACCGCGGCGCCGGCGGGCCGCCGCGCACCGTGCTCGCCGCCGATCTCGGCGCCAGCTCGTTGAAGATGGCCATGATCAACGAGAACGGCGTGATCATCGGCCAGGCGCGGCGCGCGCTTGCCACCTCGAGCCCGGCACCCGGTCATCGCGAGCAGGATGCCGGCCTGTGGTGGCGCTCGTACCTCGAACTCGCCGGGGAACTGACATCGGCGAGCGAGCGCGCCCCCGACGCGGTGGTGTGCACCGGCGGCACCCGCACCGAGGTGCTGGTCGGCGAGGACAACGCCGCGCTGCGGCCGGCCATCATGTGGGACGACAGCCGCGCGGTGGTTTCCGCCCGGCGCCTCGCCCGCGAGCACGATGTACCCGGCAATCCGGTGACCGCGTACCACCCGGCCGCCCGGCTGGCGTGGCTGGCCGAACACGAGGCGGAACTGGTCGCCGGGGCGCGGGCCGTGCTTCAACCCAAGGACTACCTTGTCGCGCGCCTGACCGGCGCGACGCTCACCGACGCGATTTCGGCCTGGATGCTCCTCGACGAGCACGGACTCGTTCGCGAGAACCTGGTCGCGGCGAGCGGCTTTCCCCGCGAGCTGCTGCCACGGGCGGCTTCGCCCGAGACCGTGGTCGGCGAGGTGCGAGCGGGCGAGGGCGTACCCGCGGCCCTGGTCGGCGCGCCGGTGGTATGCGCGTCGATGGATACCTGGTGCGCCGCGCTGGCGCTCGGGGCCTGGCGCGCCGGGGCCGCCTACGACCTGTCGGGTACCTCGGAGGTGGTGGGCGTGATCCACGCGACGCGCAGCTTCCGCGAAGGGCTGTTGACGGTGCCGTGGGGTCGCGGCCTGTGGCACCTCGGCGGCCCGAGCCTTTGCGGCGGCGGCACGGTCGAGTGGGCACGGACCGTGCTCGGCCTCGGCGCGGGGGAACTCGACGAGCTGCTTGCCGAAACGACGATCTCGGCGCGCTCACCCCTGTTCATCCCCTACCTCGACGGGGAGCGCACGCCGCTGTGGAACGCGGCCCTGACCGGCTCGTGGCAGGCGCTTCGCACGACCCACGGGCCGGCCGACCTGCTCGGCGCGGTGGTCGAGGGCATCGCCTTTCATGCCCGCACGATTCTCGAGCGCGCGGCGGCCGAAAGCGCCGCCGCGCTGCCGGTGGCGGTGGGCGGCGGCCTTGCCCGCTCGCGGCGCTGGTGCGCCATTCGCGCCGACGTATTCGCCCGGCCCGTGGCGCGAATCACCGCGGCGGAACCCGGCCTGACCGGGGCGGCCATGCTGGCCGCCACCGCGCTCGGCTGGCACGAGGACCTCGACACCGCGGCGGCCCGCATGGCCGCGCCGGCCGACGTCTTCGAACCCGACAACGCCCGCGCGGCGCTCATCGAGTCGCGCTACACGCGCTTCACCCAATGCGTGCAGACGCTACAATCCGCCCCGGCCGACCCGACGGCGGCCGACTGAACCGCAGATCATCCCGGACGACCGATGCCCGAACTCCTCCGCCGCTACGGCACCGTGCTGGCCTTCGTGCTGCTGGTCGTGGTGCTGTCCGCGACCGCCGACAATTTCCTCGACCCGTACAACCTGCTCAGCATCCTCAAGCACGTCAGCTTCCTGGCTATCATCGCGCTCGGATTCACGCTGGCGCTGGCGGCCGGCGAGCTGGACCTGTCCATCGCCCACGTGGCGAGCCTCGCGAGCGTGTGCACCGCGGCGCTGCTGTTCGGCGGCCACCCCATCGCGCTGGCGATCGGCGCCGGAGTCAGCACAGGCACGCTCATCGGCATCGTCAACGGCCTGGTCGTCACGCGCATGCGCATCCCCTCGCTCATCGCCACGCTGGCGGTGTCGACCATCGCCAGCGGCATCGCCTTCCTCATCACCGGCGGCGTCGCCTACGTCGGCCGGCTGGACGCGGCGTTCCTGTTCCTCGGCCGCGGCAACGTGTTCGGCATTCCGGCGATGATCGTGTGGACGGTCATCATCGCCTGTGCATGCCTGTTCCTGCTCAAGCAGACCCGCACCGGCGTGCACCTGGTATGTACCGGCGAGGCCGAGGAGCCGGCACGGCTGGCCGGCATCCGCACCGACCGCATGAAGCTCGCGGGCCTCTGCATGTCGGGTTGCCTGGCCGGGGTTACGGGTGTTCTGCTGACCTCGAGCCTGTCGTCCTCGAGCCCCACCATCGCCAACGAGTTCCTGATGACCGGCATCGCGGCGGTGCTGCTCGGCATGACCACGGTGGAACCCGGCAAGCCCAACGTCATCGGCACCCTGGTCGGGGCGTTGACCATCGGCACGCTGCGCAATGGCCTCACCCTGCTCGGCGCCCAGTACTACGTCCAGGACATCGTGCTCGGCGTTATAATCATTCTTTCGGTGAGCCTGTCGGCGAGCAAGTTCAGGAAGATCGCCTTCAGCATCCCCCGTTGACCGAAAGCTCGTCGACACGTCAATAATCAAGATCGAGGTGACTCCATGATCCGCTCCGTTATCACCGTAGTCGCGGCCGTTGTCGCGGCCGCCATGATGTCCGGCGCCGCCGCCGCTGCCGAGATCGGCATCGTCGCGTTCCAGATGTCGTCCGACACCCACGCGCGCACCGCCAACGCCGCCGCCGATCATGCCAGGGCCGCCGGCGTCGAGGCGACCGTGCTCAACTCCGAGGGCGCGGTACCGAAGCACGCCGAGCAGGTCGACACGCTGATTCAGAAGGGCGTCGACGGCATCATCCTCGCCATGGGCAAGACCCAGGAACTCGACGCCCAGCTCGAGGCGGCGAAGGCGAAGGGCATTCCCGTGATCACCGTCATGTCCGGCACGAGCCCGCACACCGCGTTCGACGTCAACGTCAACGAGGCGGCGGTGGGGGCGCAGATCGGCATGCACCTGCTCGGCCTGATGAACTTCGAGGGGGCGCTGATGATGCAGCGCTACGAGGGCCATGGCGGCACCCGCATGCGCGGCCGCATCATGGACGTGATCCTCGAGGAGAACACCGGCGTCAGCGTCGCCGGCACCCACAGCATGGCCCGCACCCAGAGCTGGCGCGAGGACGTGCGTGCCGGCATGGAAGCGCTTATCCTGAAGAACCGCGGCCAGTTCCAGGCCATCTGGGCTTCCTTCGACGGCCAGGGCTTCGTCATCGACGATCTCCTGCGCGAGCAGGGCTACAAGCGCGGCGAGGTGTTCCTCACCGGCGTCGACGGCGGCCAGGAGGCCTTTGCCCGCATTCGCGACCCCGAGAGCCTGTTCACCGCCACGGTGGCCATTCCCTTCGAATCCATGGGCGTGGCCGCGGTCGACGCCATGATGCGGCTGTTGGACGGCGCCGCGCCGGAGGAGATCACCGCGGGCCCGTTCCTGTACATGGACGCGGTGCTGGTCGATTCGACCAACGTGCCGGCCGAGGGCGAGTGGCCCTGGTAGCAGCGGCGCTGCGGTGAGCGTGCTGCTCGAGGTCCGCGGTCTCGGCAAGACCTACGGTGCGGTCGCCGCCCTCGCGGGCCTCGACCTCGACGTCGCTCGCGCCGAGGTGGTCGGCGTGTGCGGCGACAACGGCGCCGGCAAATCCACCCTTATGCGCATCATCGCCGGGGCGCAGCCGCCGAGCGAGGGCGAGATGCGCTTCGAAGGCAGGCCCGTCGCCTTCGACGGGCCGCGCGACGCGCTGACCACCGGCATCGCGGCCATCTACCAGGACCTCGCCCTGGCCGTCGACCAGAGCGTGTACCAGAACGTCTTCATGGGTTCGGAGCTGACCCGACCGACCTTCGTGCCCGGACTCGAGCGGCTGGACAAGCGCGCCATGCGCGAGCGCTCGCGGGGTTTCCTCGAGCAGATCGGCATCGCCCTGCCGTCGGTGGACCAGCCGGTCAGCCGTTTGTCGGGCGGCCAACGCCAGGCGGTGGCCATCTGCCGCGCGCTGCGCTGGCAGGCGAAGCTGGTGATCATGGACGAGCCGACCGCGGCGCTCGGCGTGCGCGAGAAGGCGCGCGTGCTGGAACTCATCCGGCGTCTGCGCGACACGGGCGTGGCAATCCTGCTGGTCAGCCACAACATGGACGACGTGGTGGCGGTCACCGATCGCGTCGTCATCCTGCGCGGCGGCCGCAAGATCGGCGAGGTCGCGACCGGCGACACCGACGCCGACCGCCTGTCGCACATGGTGATGTCGGGCCGCGTGGCATGACGGCCGCCGGTGACTGAGCCCGAGTTCATCGTGCGGCCGTTCGCGCCGCCCGATACCGAGGCGGTGGTGGCGCTGTGGCGGGCCTGCGACCTGACCCGCCCGTGGAACGATCCGTACCGCGATGTCGGACGCAAACTCGCCGTGCAGCCGGAACTGTTCCTGGTGGCGCTCGCCGGTGACTCGCTGGTCGGCACCGTCATGGCCGGATACGACGGGCACCGCGGCTGGATCAATTATCTCGCGGTCGACCCGAGCCAGCGCCGCCGCGGCCTGGGCCGCCTGCTGATGGCCCGCGCCGAGGCAATGCTCGCGGCGAGGGGCTGCGCGAAGATCAACCTGCAGGTGCGCGAGGGCAACGGCGAGGTGGCGGCGTTCTACCGCGCCATCGGCTTCACCGTGGACCCGGTGACGAGCTTCGGCAAGCGGCTCTTGGACGACTCACCGGGAGAGGATTGAGCCGCAAGCAGGCGATTGCCGACAAGGCCGGCTCCTACAGTGCCAGAACCCCGCTCCACGGCAAAACGAAGCCGCTGTAGGAGCCTGCCTGCAGGCGATTG
>CBFGVH010000014.1:0-40197 GCA_965652415.1 uncultured Gammaproteobacteria bacterium
CCGTGCCGGTGACGCACGTACGTCAAACGTCGCCGGGCCGGCGCGTCCCGAACGCGAGGGCACGAAGTGCGTTCGGCGCGGGCGGGACGGGCCTGCCCGGCGACCATGCACCACGCCAACACGACGATACCCCGAATCGTCGGAAACCACGTCAACCTTCCCCCGCGCTTTCCAGGTGCCCGGCAAGCAACTCGCGTGATCGCTCGACCGCCTCCACCATCATCCAGTGTCCGATGTCGCCAATGACTTCCATTGTTGCACCGCCGATTCGCCCGCACAGCTCTCGCGCCATCGACACCGGCGCCACGCCGTCCCGTTCGCCCGCCACCAGCAGCGTCGGACACGCGATTCGCGCGTGATCAGCGGCCTGCGCCTCGCTCAGCGCCTCGCAGTGCGCCGCATAGCCTTCAGGATCCTGCCGCAGCAGGCTTTCGCGAACGAACGCCACAGCCACCGGGTTGCGCCTGCGCGAAGCCGCATCCACGCTGCCCGCCGAAATCGCCTCCGCGATCCCCGTCATGCCGTGCTCACGCGCCGCCGCCGCGCGCTCTTTCAGAGCGACCCGCGCCGCCGGCGGCGGCTCGAGGATCGCGCCGTACAACGTCATGCTGAGCACCGAGTGCGGCAACTCCGCCGCCAGGTGCTGGCACACCAGCGTCCCCATGGAATGCCCGACGAGATGCGCGCGCTCCACGCTCGCCGCGCGCAGCGCGTCCTTCAGTGCCGCCACCAGGCCCGCCATGCCCGGCACCCCCGGGCGATAGTGGGAACGCCCGGCGCCCGGCAGATCGGGCCTTAGCACCCGGTAGCCGGCCAGCGCCGGCATCAACGTCTGGAAGCTGTTCGACGTGCCGCCCAGGCCGTGCACCATCACCACCGCCGGGCCGTCGCCGTCGTCTTCCATCACCATGCTGCCCAGGTGAATATCCGCCATCACCAGTGCTCCACCGGGTTCTCCAGAACCCCGATACCGTCGATCTCGACGCGCACCACGTCGCCCGCGGCCAGGTACCTCGGCGGCTTGAAGCCGATTCCCACGCCCGCCGGCGTACCCGTCGCGATCACGTCCCCCGGCATCAGCGTGATGCCGTTCGAAATTGCCGCGATGATCGTCGGCACGTCGAAGATCAGAAGTCCCGTGTTCGAGTCCTGCCTGAGTTCATCGTTCACGCGGCAACGGATGCCGGTATCGGCCAGGTCGATTTCGTCCGCCGTCACCGCCCACGGTCCCATCGGGCAGAAAGTGTCCTGCGACTTGCCGATCAGCCACTGGCTGTGCAGCCCCTGCAGGTCGCGCGCGGTCACGTCGTTGACGATGGTGTAGCCCCACACGTGTTCCATGGCATCCTCCGTGCGGATGTTGCGACCCGCCTTGCCGATGATCACTGCCAGTTCGGCCTCGTAGTCGATCGCCGTCGATACCGACGGATCGATGCGAATCGCCGCGCCGGCTGCGATCACGCTTTCGGGCACCTTGGAGAACACGATCGGCGCCTCGGGCACCTCGCCCTTCGCCGCCGAGCTGTCGAAGCCCGAACTGGCGAATTCCTTCGCATGAGCATGATAGTTCTTGCCGACGCAGAAGATGTTGCGCCGCGGGCGCGGCACGGGCGCCTTGATCTCGACGTCCGCAAGAGCGACCTCGTCGATCACGTCCGGGAATTCGGCGCCGATCAACGCCGTCACGCCGTGGGCCTCGGCCAGCTCGCCCTTGACCCGCAGGCACTCGACGCGGCCTGCCTCGGGATCCACGCGCCCCACGTAACTGCCTTCCCTGTAATTGAACGCTGCCAGTTTCATTCGGTGCTCCAGTGTCGATTGCTCAATCCGGCACGAGGACGATCGAACCGGTGGTGCGGCGCTCCTCGAGCGCCCGGTGGGCCGCCGCCGCGTCGGAAAGCGCGAATCGATGGTTCACCTCGATGGTCAGGATACGGCGCTCGATGGCGTCGAACAACCGCCGCGTGATGGCCGCAACCTGTTCCGGCGTGCCCGTGTAGTGGCCGTAGTTCGGCCGCGAGATCGTCGCCGAACGTTCAGCCAGCGGTCCGATCTCGCGCGCGCCGATATCCCCCGATGCCTGCCCGTAGCTCACCAGGTGTCCGCGAACCGCCAGCGCCGCGACCGAATGATCGAAGCTGTCGCGGCCCACCGCGTCGTAGATCACGTCGGCACCGTGGCCGCGGGTGATTTCCATGACCTGCTCCTCGAGGCTGGCCGAGCCGGGTACGACGACATGGTGTGCCCCCGCCGCACGCGCCGCCCGGGCCTTCTCCTCGCTCGACGTGGCGCCGATGACGGTCGCGCCGAGATGGTTCGCCCACTGGCACAGCAGTCGACCGACACCGCCAGCCGGAGCGAACACCAACACGATATCGCCGCGCCTCACCGGGTGCACCGTGTGCAGCAGGAACTCGGCCGCCATTCCCTTGAGCAGGCCGCCGGCCGCGGTGACGTCGTCGATGGAGTCCGGCAGCGGCACCACCAGGGCCGCGTCCATGGTTCGCACGGTGGTGTAGGCACCGACTGGAGGGCATGCGTAGGCCACGCGCTGGCCGGCACGAAGATGACGCACGCCTTCGCCGACGTCGATAGCCTCGCCGGCGGCCTCCATGCCCGGCACCCCGGGCGGCTCGAGCAGGCGGAAGTAGCCGCTGCGGCAATACACGTCGATGAAGTTGACGCCGATGGCGCGCTGCGCGATGCGGACCTGCCCGGGACCGGGCGGGGGCGCCGACACCGATACCGGGTGCAACTCGTCCGCCGACCCGTAGCGGTCGATGGAGATGGCCGTACCGTCGATCGAACCGGCGACGGCCGCCGTCGGGCGCGGCGGCCGCGGCATGGCAAGTCCGCGGGCACGCCCGACGCGCGCGCGCACGGCGTCGAATCCTGCCTCGTAGACGCCTTCGGCAACCAGCCCCGCCAACTCCCGCTCGCGTCCCGGCGGCGTGTCGAAACGCGAACTCCACGACCAGAACGTGCGGTTGCCGTCCGTCACCGGCTTCAACCGGACTTCCGCCACGTAGTTTTCAAGGGGCACGTCGGAGGAAACGATCGCATAGCGCAGGTGACGCTCTCGGTCGGACAGCGACAGCAGCCGTTCACGGACGCGCTCGCCGCCCGCCAGGCGGAAGTCGCGCACCGCGCCGACCTGGTCGGTGCGCCGGCCGTCTTCGAGATCGCTGCGCGCCACCGCCGGGTGCCAACGGTAGTGGCCGTTGAAATCGCGCAATACGTCCCATACCGCGTCGACCGGCGCGTCGATGACGGTGCTGCGGCAAACCTTCACCACGACTCAGCCGCCGAAACGCCGCTTCAATGCGTCGAACCCGCCCTGGAACACGCCTCGGCCTATCTGCTCCACCAGCTCGGCGCTTCGATCGGGCGGACATTCGAACTGGGCCGACCACTCCGCGAAGGTGCGATTGCCGTCGGTGATCGGCGTGAACCTCAAGGTGGCAACGTAGTCGCTCACACCCATCGGACTCTCCAGGATCGAGTACGTGCAGCAGTAGTCGAAATCCGACAGCGCCAGCAATCGCTCACGGATGAAGCCCCCGTCCTTCAGCCTGAAGGCGCGCACGCAGCCCACCTGGTCGGAAGGCGCCCCGCCCTCGATGCGGCTCTCGGCGATCAGCGGGTGCCACGCCGGCAGCGCGTTGAAGTCGCGCACGACGCGCCAGACCTCGTCGGCCGGGGCGTCGATGATGGATGACGTGTAGACGTCGGGCATGGCGTCAGTCGTCTCCGTCCTTGTCGGACGCCTTGTCCTCGCCGCGGGCCGACTGCGCGAGGCTTCGGGCGTCCTTGGCCGAGCGGAAGATATCGCCCAGGCCGGTGACGTTCGGGTTCTTCACCCCGATCTCCTTCATGAGCTCATCGATCAGCGGCGCCTGCGCACGGTAGCGAAGCGCGCTTTCGATCACCTCGTCGGTGGGCGAACGCGAACCGCCGCCGGTGCCCGCCAATCCGTCGACATGCAGGATCTTGATCCCCTCGATGCGCTTCATGGGCTTGACGCTCTCGCGCACGATGGCTTCCAGCCGGTCGATCAGCTTCGAGCGCAGCATGCCCGCGCGCGCGTCCTCGGAGAGGATGTTGTCGGCCTCGTTGCGCAGGCGCTGCGCCTCCGCCGCAACCGTGGCGGTGATGCGCTGCGCCTCGGCGGCGATCTTCGTGGTGTCGGCATCCTTCTGCGCCAGCAGCCGGTCCACCGCGGCGAGGCGCTCGGCGATCTCCTTCTCGCGCGCGGTGGCGACCTGCTCTTCTGCCTGGACCGCCTTCGCCCGCGCCGCCTCGGTCTCGGTGCGAGTCGTCGCTTCCTCGGAACGCTTCTTGAGCACGTTGATCTGGCGCTCGATCTCGGCCAGTTCCAGCGCCATCTCGCGTTCCACCTCCAGGCGCCTCAAGTCGCGCTCCTTGAGGATGCGCACCTCGTCGAGACCGCGGTCGGAGGCGATGCGCGCCCGTTCGACTTCCTCGCGCGCGGAAATCTCGGCCTCCTCGATGCTCTGACGCTGGGCGATCTGCTCGGCGCGCAGCAGCCGGTCGCGCTCGATGCGGGCCTTGTCGAGGATCTTCTCCTGCTCGATGCGCGCCTGCTCGACCACCTGCCCGGCGGCCAGCTTCGCCGTCTCGATCTCGCGCCCGCGGGCGATGTCGCGCGATTCGGTTTCCTCGTCGGCGACAATGCGCGCCTCGCGGATCTGGCGCTCGGAGACGATCCGCGAGCGCTCGATGTCCTCGTTTGCCGCGATCTCGGCATGCTCGACGTCGTGACGCTGCCTGATCTGGCTGGTGCGAAGCTGGTGTTCGCGCTCGATGCGCGCCTGTTCCAGTTCGCGTTCGTGGGCGATACGCGCCTTCTCGATTTCCTCGCGCGCCGCGATCTCGGCCGCCTCCAGCGCCCGCTGCCGGGCGATCTCCTTTTCTCGTGTACGCTGCTCGTTCTCGATGCGGGACTGCTCGGCCTCCGCCTCCCGGGAAACCCGGGTGCGCTGCACCGCCGCGCGCTGCTCGGCGCGCATGGACTCGATCTCGAGTTCCTGGTTGAGTCTCGAGCTTTCGCTTTCCTGCTCGAGCTTGAGGGTTTCCTTCTCCGCCTCCAGATTGCGCATCCTGATGGCGACCATCGCCGACTGCTCGATGTCGTTTCGCAGGCGGCGCCGCGACTCGATGGTCTCGATCAGCTGCGTCATGCCCTCGGCATCGAAACGGTTGGCCGGGTTGAAGTATTCAAGGTCGGTCTGGTCGAGGTCGGTCACCGCCACCGATTCCAGTTCCAGGCCATTCCTGGCCAGTGCCACCCGGGCTCGCTCCTCGACCTTGTCGACAAGGTCCCCGCGGTTCTCGTGCATCTCGTCGAGGGTCATCTCCGCCGCCGCCTGGCGCAGCGCACTGACGAACTTGCCCGACAGGAGCTCGGCGAGGCGCTCGGAGTCCATGGTGCGCCGCCCCAGCGTCGAGGCCGCGGCCGACACCGCCTCGGGCTTCTGCATCACGCGCACGAAGAACTCCGCCTCGACGTCCACGCGCATGCGGTCGCGGGTGATCACGGCCTCGCCGTGAATGCGCGACACCGCAATGCGCACCACGTTGAGATTGACCGGCGTGACCTCGTGCACGATCGGCAGAACCAGCGCGCCGCCGTTGATGACCACCTTCTCGCCGCCGAGGCCGGTCCTGACGAATGCGACTTCGCGGGTCGAGCGGTGATAGAGCCAGTTGAGCAGGTACACCACCACCGCGATGACCACGATGGCGACGATGAGCCACAGTATGATTGATCCGATGAGTCCGCTGGACATGTCTCGTCTCCCTTGTCAGGCAGTGCTGAGCGCCTTGAAGGCCCTGGTTTGCTCGGTCAGCGCGACCTCCGTCGGCAGCCTTTCCATCGACGAGGCGCCGTAGAAGCCGTGGCAGTTCTCGGTGTTCGCGAGCACGTACTTCGCATCATCCGGCATCGCCACCGGGCCACCGTGGACCAGCACGAGGATGTCGGGATTGACCCGAAGCGCTTCCGCGGCCCAGGCCTCGACCAGCGCCGGGCAGTCCTCGAGCCTGGGGGCGGTCTCGGCGCCGATCGAGCCGCCGGTGGTCAGACCCATGTGGCAGACCACGATGTCGGCGCCGGCCTCGGCCATGGCGCGCGCCTCCTCCCCGTTGAACACGTAGGGCGTGGTGAGCAGTTCCTTCTCGTGCGCCATCCGGATCATGTCGACCTCGCGGGCGTACGACATGCCGGTCTCCTCGAGGTTGGCGCGAAAGGTGCCGTCGATGAGACCGACGGTGGGGAAGTTCTGCACGCCCGAGAACCCGATGGCCTTGACCTGGTCGAGGTAGTGATCGAACACGCAGAACGGGTCGGTGCCGTTGACTCCCGCCAGCACCGGCGTCTTCGTCACCACCGGCAGCACCTCGCGCGCCATCTCCATGACCACGTCGTTCGCGTTGCCGTACGCCATGAGGCCCGAAAGCGAGCCGCGCCCGGCCATGCGGTAGCGGCCGGAGTTGTAGATGACGATGAGATCGATGCCGCCTGCTTCCTCGCACTTGGCCGACAGCCCGGTGCCGGCGCCGCCGCCGATGATCGGCTCGCCGCGGCGCTTCATGTCCCGGAACTTCGCCAGCAGGGCGGCGCGTTCAAATCGTGGCATTGCGAATCGTCCTCTCTGTGGGATTGATCTCTTCCAGTGCCCGCACCACGGAGTCGGCGAAGGCCGGGTCGTTGATGTGGTACGGCGTTCGCACCAGGCGCCTCGTGGCGGTCTCCTGCATCGTTCGCGCGATGGCGTCGAACAGCGCCCTGTCCGCCTCCGGGTCGTGAAACGGCTGGCCCGGCGCATCGAGCGCCGATACTCCGCCCTCGGGGATCAGGAAACGCACCGGACCGCTCATGCGGTTGATCTTGGCCGCGATCCACTCGCCCATGCGACGGTTCTCCTCGGCCGTGGTGCGCATGAGGGTGATCTGCGGGTTGTGTTCGACGAACGTGCGGCCCCTGTATCGCTCCGGCACCGTGTCGCGCGGACCGAAATTGACCATGTCGAGTGCTCCCACGGAGCCGACCCAGGGAATGCGGGTGCGAATGAAGGCGTCGAATCGCGTCTCGTCGGCGGCGAACACGCCGCCCATCATCATGTCGCAGACCTCGGTAGTGGTCAGGTCGACGGCCGCCGCCAGCATGCCGCTGTCGGCGAGCTTCTCCATGGACCTGCCGCCGGTGCCGGTGGCGTGGAACACCAGGCAGTCGTAGCGGTCCTCGAGCCGCCTGACGATCTGCTGCACCGCGGTCGTGGTGACGCCGAACATGGTCAGGGCGAGGCCGGGCTTGTCGTTTCCCTCGACGGCACTTCGCGCCTTGCGCTGCGCGGCGGCGACCATGCCGGCGATGGCGCTGGCGCCGTTGCCGAGAACCTGCCGGGATATGCGGTTGATGCCCTGCACGTCGGTCACCGAGTACATCATCATGATGTCGGAGGCGCCGACGTAGCGGGCCACGTCGCCGGAGGCGACGGTGGAGATCATCACCTTCGGCACACCGATGGGCAGCACGCGCATGGCCGGCGTCACCAGCGCGGTGCCGCCCGAGCCGGCCGCGGAGATGATGCCCGCGACGTCCGCCTGGCGGCGGATCCAGTTCTCGAACGCCGCCGCCATGGCGCGCACCGAAGCGCCGCGCTCGCCGGTGAAAACGCTCCCGGAGCCGCCCGGGTGGTAGGCCGCCACCACGTGCGGCGGCACCTCGGCGGACGACGGCTTGCCCGACGTGGACAGGTCCACGGTCTTCACCGGCAAGCCGTGCTCGGCAATCTTCTCGCGCAGGTACCTGAGTTCGTCTCCCTTCGTGTCGAAAGTTCCGGCGACGTACACGTAGCGCTCGACCGGGGCGGATGCGGCGCGCGGCGGCTCGCGGAACAACGGCTCGGGCCTGGCGTCGAACGGCCGCGAGGGAGCCTCGGCCGCGCGCGTCGCGGGCGTTTCCGCCGAACGGCCCTCGCGCCACGCGGCGCCGGACCAGCGCGTCGGCGGCACGTAGACGAGCCGCGACGGCTCTACGGCCGACTGCCCGGAGCGCTCCACGGCGCCTGCTGCGGCGCCAGTGTCTGCAACAGGTTGGGGCGTTTTCGGTTGTGCCGGCACGGCCGCGGACGGCGTGGGCGCCGTCATGGCCTCGACGTCCTCGTGGGAATGGCGGCCGACGCCGAGCAAACGCTCCTGCAGCGCGCGGTCTGCCGCCAGTTCCGAAGCATTCATCACGCGGCCGATGCGGCCGTTGACCATGATGGCGACATCGTCGGCGACCGCCGTGGCGACGGAGATGTTCTGCTCGATCAGCAGGATCGCCACCTCGCTCTCGGCGGCGAGGCTCGACAGCAGGTTCTCGAGCTGATCGACAATGACCGGGGCGAGTCCCTCGGTGGGCTCGTCGAGCACGAGCAGTTCGGGGTCCTGCAGCAGCGCGCGAGAGATGGCCAGCATCTGCTGCTCGCCGCCGGACAGCTGGCCGGCACCGTTGCGGCGACGCTCGGCAAGCCGGGGGAAGGTCTCGTAGATGCGGTCGATGGTCCACGCGCCGCCGCTCTCGGCGAGTCGCAGGTGTTCTTCGACCGACAGCGACGGCCACAAGCGCCGGCCCTGCGGCGTATAACCGACGCCCCTGGCGGCGATGCGGTACGGCGGCTGACCGGCGATCTCCTCGCCTCGAAAGCGGATCGACCCGCGGCGCACCGGCACGAGTCCCATGATGGCGTTGCACAGCGTGGTCTTGCCCATGCCGTTGCGTCCGACCACGGCGTGCACGCCCCGCTCCAGGGCAAGATCCACCCCTTGCAGCGCGTGAGACTGCCCGTAGTAGACATGCAGGCCGCGCACCTGCAGCACGGCGGCGTCGGCACGGCGACGGTCGCGGGCACGTTCAGCCACGTCCGTGCCCCAGGTACAGTTCCTGGACTTCCGGGTCGTTCTCGATTTCCTCGGGCGTGCCTTCCTTGAAGATGCGTCCGTTGTGCATCATGGTTACCCGCTCGGCCACCCGCAGGGCCACGTCCATGTCGTGCTCGATGATGATGTAGCTGATGTGGTCGGGCAGCGCGCCCAGGATTTCCACCAGCTCGCCTCGCTCCGTGGGCGACAGCCCGGCGGCGGGCTCGTCGAACAGGATCAGGCGCGGCGCCCCGGCCAGCGCCAGGGCGATCTCGAGCTGGCGCTGCTGGCCGTAGCTCAGCGTGGCCACCGACGCCTCGCGCACCGCGTCGAGGTGCACAGCGTGCAGCAGCGACTCGGCCGTCTGCAGAGAGCCGTCGTCGGCCGCCGGCCGCCGCAGGGAGAAGCGGCCGCGGCTGACGCCGCGGCACGCGAGGTAGATGTTGTCGATCACCGCCAGGTTGCCGAACAGCTGCGAGATCTGGTACGTCCGGCGCAGGCCGCGCCGGATCCGCTCGTGCACGGGCAGGTCCGTTACGTCCTCGCCGAACAGCCGCACCCGACCCGTGGTGGGCGGAAAGTCGCCGGTGATCGCGTTGAACAGCGTGGTCTTGCCGGCGCCGTTGGAGCCCAGGACCGCGCGCCGCTCTCCTGCCCTGACGGTCAGGTTGATGTCCGCCAGGGCCACCAGCGCGCCGAAGTGGCGGCTGACGGCTTCGAGCTCGAGGGCATTTCGCCCCGCGCCCTGCAGTCGGGACAGCGCGTCGGACCTGGACAACGCCATGAACGCCTTACTCGCAGCTCGGGTTCTCGCGCCCGACCTGGCCGTAGGCGAGGAACTCCTCGTAGGACAGCCCGAGCGTCTGGCTCACCTGCGGAATGACCTCGATGGTCTTGTTCAGCAGGTTGCCGTCCGGACCCTCGATGACCTCGGTCAGGAACATGTCGGCGATGGCGTTTCGACGTTCGTCGAGCTTGACCATCCCGGTGGGCGTCTCGAACTCAAGATTCGACAGCACCTCGCGGTACTTCGCGCCGCCGTCGGAAAGGTCTCCGCCGACTTCGTCGAGGGCGATAAGCGCCGCCTTCGTGTTGACGTAGTAGGCATGGGCGAACAGCGACGGCGACGGAAAGCCGTCCGGGAACTGGGCCTTGTACGCCTCGACGAAGGCACTCCAGCGCGGGTCGTCCCAGGTATCCGAGATCGGGCCGGCCGAAGGCGTGCCGATGACGAAGTCGCGGGCGCGCCCCTTGGAGCCGAGCACGGTCTGGTCGACCGTGATCGAACCGCCGATCAGCGGCAGGTCTCCGCCTGCCTGCTCGTACTGGGTCAGGAAGTTCACCGCGTCGGCGCCGCCGAGGGCGACGTAGATGGCGTCCACGTCATCGGGCAGTGCCGCGATCACCGACGAGTAGTCCTTGTTGCCGATCGGCACCCAGAAGCGTGCGTCGATCGGCGCCTCGCCGCCCAGGCGGCAGAACGGCTCGAGAAAGCCGAACACCTGCGTGTAGGGAAACGAGTAGTCCTCGGCCAGCACCGCGACCTTGCGGTAACCCTTTTCGTTGTAGACGTACTCGCCGAGTCCCGCCATCCACTGGGCGCCGTCGGTGCTGAAGCGGAAGAAGTTCTCCGCCGGCTCGCGCAAGGTGGTGTCCTGGGCCGCGGAGGAGCCGTTGAGGAACGTCACGTTCGGCTGGGTCTTGGCGTAATCCTTCACCGCCAGGCCTTCCGAACCGGACAACGGTCCGACGAGGACCTGCACGCCGTCCTGCTCCACCAGCTTGCGCGCGGCGCGCACGGCGCTGTCGGGCGAGGCATCCGAGGAGCCCGTGATGAGCTCGATCTTCTTGCCGCCGGCCTCGTAGCCGGCTTCCTCCAGCGCCAGTCGCACGCCGCGCATGCCGTCCTCGCCGAGCACGGTGAACGCCCCTTCGAGGGTCGCCAGGGCGCCCATCTTGATTGAGTCCTGGGCCGTCGCCGTTCCCGCCAGGGAAACCAGCGCCGCGGCCACCAGGGTCTTCTTGCCAAGTCCTGACATGTGTCAACCTCCTCTTTAACGTGGTTACGGGTTGTCGAACGATCCGGATGGAGTCGTTTCGATTCGTTCTGCGCGGCCGCGATCGAGCCGCGCCTGCCTGTCGGTCCTGAGCCGCTCGCGCATGCGCTTGAAGATTCCCAGGAGCCCGTCGGGAGAGAAAAGCACGACCAGCAGGAAGGCCAGGCCGATGACCGTGTTGAACCGCTCGCGGTCGATCAGGTCGATGGCGAAATTCTCCAGCAGGACGAAGCCGATGGCGCCGAGAAACGGCCCCAGCGGATGGCGCATGCCGCCGACCACCGCGATCACCAGTATGTCGATGGCGACGTCGACACCCACCGAGCCGGGCGAGATGCGGCCGTTGAACCAGACCATCAGCACGCCGGCGGTGCCCGCGATGATGCCGGAGAAGAAATAGGCCGAGATGCGGTGCAGCGCCACGTTGTAGCCGAGTGCCCGCATGCGTCGAGGGTTGTCGCGAATCGCCTTCAGGGCCAGCCCGAACGTCGAGCGCGACGTGTACACGACCGCCCACAGGAACAGCGCCGCCACCGTCAGAGACAGGTAGTAGAACGGCACCGGGTCGCGCCAGTAGACCCCGAACAGGGTCGGCGGCTCGACCCCCGCAAACCCGGTGAAGCCGTTGAACAGGGTGTAGTTCTGCCGCACGAAGTAGAAAAACGCGACCGCGATGGCCAGCGTGATCATGATGGTGTAGATGCCCTCGGTGCGCACGGAGATGGCGCCGATGAACACGCTGAACAGCGCCGCCGCCAGCACCGCCACGATCACCGTGAGCCACCACGGCCAGCCGAGCCCCATGACGCCGACGCTGTTGTCGCCGAGAATCGCCACCAGGTAGCCGGCCAGACCGGCCACGGTGAGCTGGGCGAGGCTGACCATGCCGCCGTAGCCGGCGAGCATCATCAATGACAGCGCGATGGTGCCGAGAATCAGCGAGTAGGCGCCGATCTGAAAGGTGAAGAAATCACTGGTGAACGCCGGGTAGGCGAGCAGGAAGACGGCGGCGATCACCGCGGCGGGATGCAGGTCGGCCAGGGCGAAATCGCCCGAGAAAAGGCGCCGCGCGTCCATCGGCTACTTCGCTCCCATGATGCCCTGCGGCCTGACCGCGAGCACCACGACCATGATCAGGAAGGTCAGCACGACGCCGTAGGTGGGAAAGTACGCCAGCCCGAACTGCTCGGCCAGGCCGATCAGCAGTGCCCCGATCGCGGCCCCGGTCACCGAGCCCAGGCCGCCGACGATGACCACGATCAGAGAGGCCAGCAGGTAGCGGATGTCCTCGCCCGGCGCGATCGACAGCGCCGTGCCGCCCACCACCCCGGCGAACCCGGCCAGGCCCGCGCCGATGCCGAACACCAGCGCAAACACGAGCTGCACGTTGACGCCGGAGGCCGCCAGCATGTCGCGGTCGTTGACCCCGGCGCGAATCATCATGCCGATGCGCGTGCGGTTGAGAAACAGCCACAGCGCGATGCCCACCGCCACCGCCACCGCCAGCACGGCGAGGCGGTACACCGGGTACTTGATGTACACGGGCTCGCCCGACGCGCGGACCACCGAGACGATGGGCAATTCGGCCGCCCCGAACAGCCATTCGGGGGGTGAGAACTGGTAGGTAGTGCCGGTCCACACAGCCAGCATGAGATCGGCGGCGATGATCGAGATGGCGATGGTCACCAGCGTCTGGCGCAGGTCGTCTCCCTCCATGCGGCGAAAGACCAGCACCTGCATCAGCACACCGCTCGCGGCGATGGCCAGGAAGGCGACGGCGAGACCGAGGAACCAGCTGCCGCTGGCCTCGGCGACCTCGTAGCCGATGTAGGCTCCGAGCAGGTACATGGATCCGTGGGCGAGGTTGACGTTGCGCATCAACCCGAAGATGAGCGTGAAGCCGCTGGCAACCAGGAAGTACAGCCCGCCCAGGGTCAGGCCGTTGAGGAGGGTGTTGACGAACGTCTTCTTGCGGCCGAGAACGCCCTCGACCCACTCGGGCCACGCGGCCACGATCAGCCAAAGGAACAGCGCGGCGGCGACCAGGATGACGATCGCCCAGAAGGTATGGCGCTCGATGAACTGTCTCACCGCGCCGCCTCAGCCGGCAACGGAGACTTCCATCGGGCGCCGACCACGTCGGCCCATGGTGATGTCTTCCTCCTGCTCATCAATCCGTCGTGCCTCGTACGGCATGCGAATCGTTATGATCTGGTGATGCCCCGGCGCCTCCCCGATGCATCGATCCCGATTTGCGACCTGTCCGACCGCAAGAGCCAGAAAGGCTACTCCCGGACCTCGCGCACCGCAAGCGACGTTATGGGCGTAGTTGGGTAAATTCGGGTAATATTTCGCACGTAGATTCGCGAGCTGTACACATCATACGCGCCGCTGCCCGCGCCCGCCAAGGAGTACCTGCCGATCGCCAATCACCTGCTCAGATGGGAAATCATCCCCGCACAGGGCGCTGCGGAGCTGCCCCGTGCAATCGTCACCCAGGGCGCACCGTTCGAGCACGACGGCATGCCCGGGGAGGTCGCCATGCTGCTGCCCGCCAACGACGGCCCCACGGCGCTGGTGGATCGACTCGTCGAAGCACCCGGTCACCCCGGAGACATCGTTGCCGGACTGTTCCTCGCCAGCGTGTTCTTCAACCTGCGCGTCGAGGCCGCCCGGCTGGCAGCCGCCGGCTGCCGCTGGGTCGCCAACCTTCCCAGCGTGGAACAGCACGACGGAGAGTTCACCGCCCAGCTCGCCGATGTCGGCCTCGACCGGGACAGGGAGATCGCCGCCCTGGCCGCATTTCGCGAGCGGGGATTCGCCATCGCCGCCGTGGTGGTCGACGAGGCGGGAGCACGATCTGCCGCCGCCATCGGGCCGAACGCGGTCATCGTCATGCCTCGGGTGGGCGATTTCGCCGCCGGCTTCCCTTCCCTGCGCCAGCGCCAGAGCGCGGTGCAGTCCGTGGCCCGGGCGCTGACCGCGAGCGGATGGCGCGGGCCGCGGCTCGGACTCGGCGAATCCCGGGACGTGGAGAGCCGCGAATTATGGCCGCAGGGACTCGACGCGCTGCTGTGCCGTCCCCGCCGGTGGTAGCGTAAAACGGGATCGTCAGCCCAAAAGGCCGTACTTGCACATCTTGTTGTAAAGCGTCTTGCGCGAAATGCCGAGGGACTCGGCGGTGCGGGTGCGGTTGAAGCCGTGTCGCCAGAGGGCGTCGACGATCAGGTCCTTCTCCGACTTGAGATCTCTGGCGCTCTCGGGCGCCGGCGGGCCGTCCAGCTCGAGTTCCTCGCGCCGAACCGGCTCCGACGATCCGCGCCCGGCCAGGCTCCCGAGAAGTGCACGCAGTTCACGCTCGTTCCCCGGCCAGCGATGCGCCTTGAGTCGCTTCACCGCGCCGGGCGAAAAACTCGAGCGGCCGAGCGCCGTGCCGGTGAGCGCGCCGGAGCGCTCCTCGATGATTGCCATCAGGTCGTCCACGCGTTCACGCAGCGGCGGTGCGCGCAGAACGCTGCCTGCGAGGGCGCCGTACAACACGGGGTGCATGCCCGCGGCGGCCAGTTCACGCTCGAGCCCGTCGCCGAGCGACTCGAGCTCGCTCACCAGCAGCACCCTGGGACGAACACGGAGCGAGCGGCGCGTGCCGGTCACCCGGAACATGCCCTCCTCCAGCGCCCGGGCAAGGCGCACCTGGGTCGCACCGGGCAGCCGCTCCGGGGCCCGCACTACGACCAGCCGCACAGCGTCATCGGCGAGGACCGGCGCTCGGCCGCTCAGCGTCTCGCGGTGTCCGAACAGGATCGTGCGGGCGCGACCGGGAAATTCCTCGCCGGCGACGTCGATCTGCACCATGTCGGCGACCCGGCCGGCGCCGAGCTGGCGGGCGAACGCGGCCAGCAGCGGTGCCATATCGGTTCCGCGCTCGGCCACCAGCAGCGCCGGCAGGGCGCCGGCCGCAAGTGCTCTGAGACGCTTGAGAAAATCGACCTGGGCGGCGCTGCGCCCGACGAAGCCGAGCGGGCGACCCCAGGCCACGAGGCGGCGATCGCCGGCGTCCAGGGGCCCACTGCGCCGGCCGGCGCGCCGAAACCGGTCGATCTGGTCCGCCACCGAGCTCTCCAGCGGGATGCGCTCGATGGTCGAGCCGCCGACGTAGCCGTCGATATCGGCGAGGGCCACGACCCGCGCCAGGTCCTCGGCCGAGGCGATCGGCCCACCCTCGAGCAGGAAACGGGTCGCGGGGTTGATTCGCCTGACGAGCCGGCCGATCTCGCGCGCGATGGTCGCCACCTCCTCCAGGCTGGCGCGCCGTCGGTGTCCCCGCACGCCGCCGACGTTCCAGCCGAGATTCAGACATACCATGTCGAGTCCGGCGTCCGCGGCGAGCCGCGCCTGGGTCCTGGTGGCGCAGTAGAACATGGCGGTCAAACCCGCATCCTGCACCGCGCGCAGTTGCTCGACCTCCTTGTCGATGCCGCGCCCCGCGCGGGCAAGGATCTGCTGCATGGGCCGCGAATAGTGCATCGAGCTCGGGAAATTCACCGCCCCCGCAAATCCCGCCTCGGCGATTTCCCGTGCCCGTGCCTTGACGTCGAGGCTTCCTCCCCACACGTTCACGCCGAGCAGGACCGGCGCGGCGCACTGGGTCAACACCTCGCGGCGGGCGAACTCCTCGGTCAGCGTCCCGGCATCCAGGATCGGCAGCATGCAGGCGATGGAGGGCGCCCCCATGCTGCGCAGCCGGCCGGCATTGATGGCGAGCAGCAGGTCGGCGCCGCCGCGCTCGGCCGCCAGCGCAGTGGTGCCCGAGCCGATGGCGGCACCGATGATGAAGCGGGGCAAGGCTTGCTCCCGTGTCACTTCACTGCGCCTGCGCTGGCCGTTCCGCTCTCGCTCAGCGTGAGCGCGAATCGGACTAGCGACTGGAATCGAGCGTTTCCAGCCACTCGGCCACAGCCTCACCGAGTTCCCGGTTCCTGTCCTTGAAATAGTGGTCGGCGCCCTCGATCCGAACCTGGACCGAAGCCGGGTGGGTCACCTCGGCGAGCCAGGCGCGGCGCTCGTCGGCCATTTTCAGCACCCGCTCGTACTCCAGCGTCCCGATGGCATCCAGCATCGGCACGTCGATCGCCTCGAACGGGTAAGGCTCGACCAGTTCCTGGCCCCAGTCGGTGGCGCCGAGGCCGGCGAACACGAGGGCGTCGACGGCGTCGGCGCCGCTCCTGGCCGACACCCAGTGCATCGACATGTGGGCGCCGCAACTGTGGCCGAGCAGGATCAGCGGCCCCTCGGCGGCTTCGCGCGCCCAGGCGATGCCCGCATCGATGCGGCTGTCGGACTCGGGAAACAAAGGCCAGTAGTCGTAGTAACTGGCGCCGACCTCGAGCACCGGCATCTGCAGCGACAATGTGTTCCAGCCGCTCTCGGCGAGCAGGACCCGCACCGGTCCGACCACGTCCTGCCAGTCGGCGTGGTAGCCGCGGCCGTGCAGCAGGATCACCGTGCCGCGCGCGTCATCGGCCTCGAGCCACACGCCGGCGAAGTCCCGCTCGCCGTCGTTGAGGGTAACGATCTCGCCTTCGAACAGGTTCAGCGTCATCTCCTCGACCAGGCGCCCCTCGCGCTCGTAGTCGGGAGTTGCCGCAACGACCGCGGCGGTCCAGGCCAGCGAGGCGACCATGAAAAACACGACTCGATTCATTTCGGGCTCTCCGCTTGATCGCGCACTTCGTACGTCTCGTCAGGTGGTGCAGGCCACGGCGCTCATGTTGAAGATGCCGCGCACGGTCACCGAGTTGGCCAGCACGTGGGCCGGCATGCGGGTGCCGAGCAGGATGGGGCCGATGGAAACACCGCCGCCGAGCATCTTCAGCAGGTTGTAGCCGATGTGCGCGGAATCAAGGTTCGGCATCACCAGCAGGTTGGCGGTGCCGGACAGTGTCGACTCGAGCAGCACCCGCTCGCGAAGCTCGGCGGACAGGGCGACGTCGCCGTGCATCTCGCCGTCCATCTCGAGGTCCGGAGCGCGACCGGCAAGGATCTCGCGGGCCCGCCTGACCTTGATCGCGTCGGGATCGTCATGGCTGCCGAAGTTCGAATGAGACAACAGCGCCACCTTCGGCTCGATCCCGAAGCGCCTCACCTCGTCGGCAGCGAGCAGGGTCATCTCGGCGATTTCCTCGGCGCCGGGATTCGGCGTGATATGAGTGTCGCCGATGAAGAACGTGCCGCTCGGCAGCACCAGCACCGTCACCGTGGACAGGTCGATCACACCGTCCGTGCGGCCGATGATCTCCGCCACGTGGGCGACATGCTGGTGAAAATTGCCGACGCCGCCGCCCACCATGGCGTCGGCGTCGCCAAGGCGCACGGCAAGCGCGGCCACCACGGTGTTTATGGTGCTGACCGCCTTCTTCGCCTCGTCGGGTGTCACGCCGCGCCGCCCGGTGACGCGGTGGTACTCGTTCCAGTAGTCGAAGAAACGCGGGTCGTCGTGAATGTTGATCAGGTCGAAGTGCTCGCCCTCGCGAATGCGCAGGCCGAGTTCGCCGATGCGGTCGTGGATGACCTTCGGCCGGCCCACCAGGGTCGGCCGCGCGAGCCCCTCGTCGATGACCTGCTGCACCGCCTGCAACACGCGGCGGTCCTCGCCCTCGGCGTAGATCAGCCGGCGCCCGGAGTGGCGGGCGCGCTCGAAGATCGGCTTCATCACCAGTCCTGAGCGGAACACGAACTGGTTGAGCTGCTGGCGGTACTGGTCGAAGTCGTCGATCGGCCGGGTGGCGACACCGGTCTCCATGGCCGCCCGGGCCACCGCCGGTGCCAGCATCACGATCAGGCGCGGATCGAACGGCTTGGGGATGAGGTAGTCGCGGCCGAAGCAGGCCGGCTGGCCGCCGTAGGCACGGTCGACGATGTCGGACGACTCGGCCTTGGCAAGATCGGCCAGGGCGTAGACGCAGGCGACCTTCATCTCCTCGTTGATCACCGTGGCGCCGACGTCGAGCGCGCCGCGGAAGATGTAGGGGAAGCACAGGACGTTGTTCACCTGGTTCGGGTAGTCCGACCGGCCGGTGGCAATGATCGCGTCCTCGCGTGTCGTGCGCGCCAGCTCGGGATCGATCTCCGGCATCGGGTTGGCGAGCGCGAACACCAGCGGATCACGGGCCATGCGCTTGAGCTGTTCGGGCTTGAGCACGTTGGGCCCGGACAGGCCGAGGAAGATGTCGGCACCTTCGATGACGTCGTCGAGGGTGCGCGCGTCGGTGTCGCGCGCGAACCGCTGCTTGAACGGGTCCATCTGCTCGCGGCCGCCGTAGACCACGCCGTCGAGGTCGACGATGGTGATCGACTCGCGCTTGAGCCCGAGGGTGACCAGCAGGTCCAGGCAGGCGAGTGCCGCCGCGCCCGCGCCGGTGGCGACGAGGCGCACTTCGGCGAATTCCTTGCCGACCAGGCGCAGGCCGTTGTACATGGCCGCCGCCACGATGATGGCGGTGCCGTGCTGGTCGTCGTGAAACACCGGGATCGACAGGCGCTCGCGCAGCTTGCTCTCGACGATGAAGCACTCGGGCGCCTTGATGTCCTCGAGGTTGATTCCGCCGAAGGTCGGCTCGAGGCTGGCGATTATGTCGACCAGCCGGTCGGGGTCCGACTCGTCGATCTCGAGATCGAACACGTCGATGCCCGAGAACTTCTTGAACAGCACCGCCTTGCCTTCCATGACGGGCTTTGAGGCCAGCGGCCCGATGGTGCCGAGACCCAGCACCGCTGTGCCGTTGGAGATGACCGCCACGAGGTTGCCGCGGCTGGTGTACTCGGCCGCCGCGCTCGGGTCGCGGGAGATCTCGAGGCACGGCGCGGCCACGCCCGGGGAATAGGCCATGGCAAGATCGCGCTGGTTGGCGAGCGGCTTGGTGGCGGCGATTGCGATCTTTCCCGCGGGCCGGGCGCGGTGATACTCGAGGGACACGCGGTCGAAGTCTCTGCTGTTCATGTTTTCGATGTCCTGTGCGCGGTTTCCGGCGGCGATCTTGGGGCGGATAGGTCGGATCGACCGCTTCAAGTATTACGTGAGTGTACGCCGCCTGCAACAACGCACCGCGGGGACGATGCCGCGCCGGCGCGCGGCGGCGTTTGGCCCGCCGTGCGGGACTACGCCTGCTCCAGCTCGATCAGGCAGCCGTGAAAGTCCCTGGGGTGCAGGAACAGGACAGGCTTGCCGTGCGCGCCGATCTTCGGTTCGCCGTCGCCGATCACGCGCCCGCCTTCGCGCACGAGGCGATCGCGGGCGGCATGGATATCGTCGACCTCGAAGCACATGTGGTGCATGCCGCCCGACCGATTGCGCTCGAGGAAGGCGGCGATGGGCGAGGCGTCGCCGAGCGGATGCAGCAGTTCGAGCCTCGTATTCGGCAGGTCGACGAATACCGTGGTGACGCCGTGCTCGGGCAGGTCCACGGGGTCGGACACGCGGGCGCCGAGCGTGTCGCGGTAAGTGCGGCTGGCGGCCTCGAGGTCGGGTACCGCGATGGCCACGTGGTTGAGCTTGCCGATCATGATGAATGGATCCTCGATCGTGAAAATTCCTCGATCAGCCGATGCGCCGCGCCGGCAGCGGAAAGGCGATTGGCGCGCACCTCGGCCTCGGCGTGCTTCATGCGCGACGCCAGGCGTTCATCGCGGCGCACGAGGTCCACGAGTCCCTGGTTCAGTTCCTCGTGGAACCAGTGCAGGCGCTGAGCTTCGCGGCGGCGGTCGAACGCACCCTCGGCGCGCATGGCGGCGACGAACGCCTTAACGGCGTTCCATAGTTCCTCGATGCCGACGCCGTCGCGCGCCGAGCAGGCCAGCACGGGAACCTGCCAGTCGCGATATCGGTGCGGCATCAGGCGCAGGGCGTTGCCGTAGTCGGCGCGGGTCTGGCCGGCGGCATCGAGGCGGTCGTCGTCGGCCTTGTTGACCGCGACGATGTCGGCCAGCTCCATGATGCCGCGCTTGATGCCCTGCAACTCGTCGCCACCGCCCGGCAGCAGCAGCAGCAAGAACAGGTCGGTCATGTCGGCGACCAGCGTCTCGCTCTGTCCGACGCCGACCGTTTCCACGATCACCACGTCGAACCCGGCTGCCTCCAGGATCACGATCGATTCGCGTGTGCGCCTGCCGACGCCGCCGAAAACGCCGCGCGCGGGCGAGGGCCTGATGTAGGCGCGCGGGCTGCGTGACAGCGTTTCCATGCGGGTCTTGTCACCGAGAATCGAGCCGCCGGTGAGCGCCGAGCTCGGATCGACCGACAACACGGCGATGGTGTGGCCCCGTTCAATGATCAGGCCGCCGAGCGCCTCGATTAGGGTCGACTTGCCGACACCCGGCACGCCGGTGACCCCCATACGAATCGAGCCGCCCGAGTTCGGAAGCAACGCATCAACGAGCCGCTCGGCACGCCGGCGGTGATCGGGGCGGCCCGATTCGACCAGCGTGATGGCGCGCGATACGGCGCGCCGGTCGCCTTCGCGCACCGCCCGGACCAGCTCGGCATCCGGCATCGCCGCGTCCGCCGCCGGGGGGGCCGGCCCATCGGAACCCGGCATCAATGATCGAACTCGATGATCGCCTGGTCGCGCTCGACGGTGGTGCCCGGCTGCACGTGGATCTTGCCCACCACCGTGTCGCGCTCGGCCCGCAGGGTGTTCTCCATCTTCATCGCCTCGATCACCGCGAGCTGTTCGCCGGCCTTGACCTCCTGCCCTTCCGCGACCATCAGCGACACCAGCAACCCGGGCATCGGCGCCAGCAGGAAACGCGACATGTCGATCGGCGGCTTGTCCGGCATCAGCCGGTTCAGCACCGCCGCGCTCGCGGTGTAGACGGACGTCTCGACATCGTAGCCGCCCTGGATCACGTTGTAGCGGTTTCCGTGGCGCGCCACCTGGAACGTCAGCCTGACCTTGTTGATGGCAACCTCCATCACCGCCTGGCCGAACTGCCAGCCGGTCTCGATGCGGTACTCGCTGCCGTGCGCGTGCAGCACGGTTTCGTCGCCGTGGGACAGCACCCGCACCTCGTGCTCGCCGAGGGGTGAGACGACGGTCCAGCGTTCCGCGACGCGGTGTTCGTGCCCTTTCATGACGCCGTCGGTGCAGGCCGCGCGCCGACAGTAGCGGTCGTGCATGTACGCGGCAACGAGCACGAAACGGACCATCTCGACCTCGCCCGGGTGCTGCCTGGAAAAGCCCTGCGGATACTCCTCGTCGATGAACGCGGTGGTCAGTCGCGCGGCGACGAACCGCTCGTGGCGCACGATGGCGGCGAGAAACGGGACGTTGCTCTCCACGCCGCGGACGTGAAAAGCGTCAAGCGCCTCGTTCATCCGCGCGATCGCGCCGTAGCGGTCCTTGTCCCAGCTGACGAGCTTGGCGATCATCGGGTCGTAATACATCGAGATGTCGCTGCCTTCCTCGACCCCGCTGTCGACGCGCACGTGGGCGCTCGCCGGCGGCTGCCGGTAATGCGTGATGCGGCCGATCGACGGCAGGAAGCCGCGGTAGGGGTCCTCGGCGTAGACGCGGGCCTCGATGGCCCAGCCGTCGATGCGGACGTCGTCCTGGCCCAGCGGCAACGGCTCGCCGTCGGCCACGCGGATCATCAGTTCCACGAGGTCGAGTCCGGTGATGAACTCCGTCACCGGGTGTTCGACCTGCAGGCGCGTATTCATCTCCAGGAAGTAGAAATTCCGCTCGGCGTCCACGATGAATTCCACCGTGCCGGCGGAGCGGTATCCAACGGCGCGTGCCAGCGCCACCGCCTGCTCGCCCATGGCGCGCCGCGTGTCCGGGTCGATGAATGCCGACGGCGCCTCCTCGATGACCTTCTGGTGGCGCCGCTGGATCGAGCACTCGCGCTCGTTGAGATATACGCAGTTGCCGTGGGTGTCGGCGATGAGCTGGATCTCGATATGCCGGGGCTCGCTGACGAACTTCTCCACGAATACCGCGTCGTCGCCGAAACTCGCCTTCGCCTCGCTGCGCGCGCGCTCGAAGCCGTGTCGGCACTCGTCGGCGTCGAAGGCGATGCGCATGCCCTTGCCGCCGCCGCCCTTGCTGGCCTTGAGCATCACCGGGTAGCCGATGCCCTCGGCGAGGGCGACGGCTTCGTCGGCATCGGCGATCGGTTCGTTGTGGCCGGGGATGGTGTTGACGCCGGCGGCGATGGCCAGCTTCTTGGACTCGATCTTGTCGCCCATCGCGGCGATCGCGGCGGCACCGGGGCCTACGAAGACGATCCCGGCATCCTCCAGCGCCTTCACGAACGTCGAATTTTCGGAAAGGAAACCGTACCCGGGAAAGACGGCGTCGGCGCCGCTTTTCCTGCCGATGTCGAGAACCTTGGCGATATCGAGGTAGCTTTCCTGGGGAGTGGCGCCGCCGAGCGGCCAGGCCTCGTCGGCCATCGACACGTGCACGCCGTCGCGATCCGGCTCCGAGAAAATCGCCACCGTGGGTATCGACAGGCGGCGGGCGGTGCGCATGGCGCGGCAGGCAATCTCGCCCCGATTGGCGATCAACAGTTTCTTCGGCATTGCTCTTGTCAGATCAGGTGCATTCGCCGTCGATCACGCGACGGATGTTGCGTCTGGCCTGCTCCTCGTAGAGGTCGTGAAACAGGTCGGTCTGGTAGATTCGATCGCGTTCCAGGAGCCGGTTGAGAAACTCGCACTGGCCCTGGAAGTATTGCTCGTCGGTCAGGTGCGTGCACTCGGCCCGCACCTGGCGGCTGTCGGCCAGGAACTCGGCGTACGGGCGGCCGAAGCTGCAAAGGTCGATGTCGACCACGTAGGCCGCGTCCGCGCGCGCCGGAGGCTGGCGATGCTCGGTCGCGACGATCATCCGGCACACGCGCTCGACGAGTTCACCCGGCAGATCGCCGTCGGCACAGGAACGAAACCACGCGGCGCTGTTGGCCTCGTTCTCCGGATCGCCGATCTCGTAGATCACGTCGTGAAACCACAGGGCGAGCTCCACCGCGGTCTTGTGCGGATAGTCGTCGGGGACGAGATCCAGCTTGCCGAGGCAGAAATCGATATGCTCGGCGGTGTGGTAGCGGCGATGGGGCTCGTCGTAGTGCGCCTCGAGTTCCCGGTAGATCCGGCCGATCCCCTCGTCGCCCTGCGTCGAGCCGGCGCGCCGCCACGCGGCGATGAAGCGTTGTTCGTCCATTGCCCTGAATCGGCGCGCGGCGCTTGTGCGTCGACCCGGTGTCAGGCCAGGGCCTCGCTCTTGACCCGTTCGAGTTCCCGGGTGGACAGCGCGAGCTTGTCGCTGAGCTGTTTCATGACGCTGAGCGCCACGGTGGAGTTCTCGGTGATAAGGCGCAGGAAGGCGTCATTGGAAATATTGAGGGTCTTGACGTCCCCGCGGGCACGCAGGGTCGCCGAACGCGGCGCATTGCTGAGCACCGCCATCTCGCCAACCAGTTCGTCCTTGCTCTTGGTGAACAGGACGACCTCTTCGCCGTCCACGGTGCCGAGAATCTCCACCTCGCCCTCGAGAATGACGAATACCGTGTCGCTGGGCTCGCCGATACGGCACAGGATATCGCCGTCCTGCCAGGAGATCGCCTCGCTGGTGAACGCAAGAAGCTTGAGCCTGGCGGGGTCAAGCTTGTTGAACAGCGGAATCTGCTGCAGGCGCTCTGCTTCCTGGAATACGTCCATCCTTAAATCCGACCATCGATTCGTTGCCGCGCTGCCACGGCGCCCGGCGTTGTCGTGCGCCGCGGCGCTCCCCACCGCGCTTTCCGTCCGGCGCTGTCACGGCCCTGGGTTCCCGCCGACGGATGTGCCTGTTTTTACGGGAATGATATGGGCAACCCGGCATCGAACGCAACTGCGCGAGGGCTCGCGCCCGCGGTTCGAAACCGGCTCAACCGGTCCTCCCGGCCACGCCGACGGCAGCCTCGAAGCGACGCACGTCATCATCGGTGTTGAGGTTGGCGAACTGGCTTTCGCGGCCGGCGAACGACACCTCGACGATTCTGCGGCTGAACAGGAACCGGTCGATCTTGCGCCCGCCGCCGTTCAGGTACTCCGCCAGAGGCGCGGCCAGGGATGCGTGGTAGGCGCAGAACGTGGGCTGCATCCGCTCGCCGTCGACGGCGCAGGCGATCTGGGCGCCGTCGTCGACGGCCGCGCCGACCAGACGCGCGACGAGGTCGTGCGGCGCATCGGGTGCGTCGCACGGCACCGACACCAGCCACGGCGTGCGGCACGCCCCGAGGCCGGCGAGCACCCCCGCCAAGGGGCCCTTGAAATCGTCGCCGACGTCCGCAACCACCGTATAGCCGTAGGCGCCGTAGCGCGACCGGTTGCGGTTGGCGCTGACGACGATGGCCGCGACCTGCGGCGCGATCCGCTCGAAAACATATTCGACCAGGGCGCGCCCGCCGACCTCGTGCAGGCCCTTGTCCACGCCGCCGAGGCGCTGGCCGCGCCCGCCGCACAGGACCAGGGCGGTGGCCAGGCGGGAAGTATCGGCGTTGCTGGTCATGAGCGTTAATATCGGGTTAAGGTCGGCGAGCCACAATGCGCCGCGAGCCGGCGCAGGTACTCGGGTTAGCAGCTATAATACGCAACTTTCCGGAGCCGATGGCGTCGACGGCCCGGTAGACGAGGTCGGGATGTCATAACCCGCTCCGGTGAATCCTTTGCCAACAGCCGTGCTCCGCGCCCCGGTCATCGAGCGATTTCGGACCAGATCCAGCAATATGAAACACCATAGTTCAGCCGCCGGCAACACGTTCTCCGCGACCGTCGTGGTACTCGCGGCCCTGGCACTCGCAGCGTGCGGCGCAATGCGGCAATCCAGCGAGCCCACCTACCAGCGTGCCCGCCAGGCCCAGGCCCTGGAAGTCCCCCCCGACCTGTCGCGGCCGGAAAGCGGAGGCGTCCCGGACATCGTCGCGGCCGAGGCGACCGCCGAGGAGCTTTCCGAATTCGAACGGTTCCGGATGCTGGAGCAGATGGACGAGTACGAGGAGTATCGGCGCTGGAAGGCGCAGGCCTCCGTCGACGAAAAACTCGACTACGAGACCTTCCTGGCGGCGCGCCGGGCGGCGCGCGAGTCCGGCGGTGACGACGGCGGCGTCACCACCCGCAACAACATCGAGGGTGCGCGCGACATACTCGTCAAGGCCGATGCGGCTGCAACGTGGTCCTACGTGGACGAGGCGCTGGTCGCCTTGAACGTAGAAGTACTGGAACGCAATGCCGACGACTACCGCTTCGAGGTCTCTCTTCCCGAAGTGCGGGAGTCGTCGCTGTTACGCCCCTCGGGCAGCCGCTTCACCGTGCAGCTCGAGCGTGCGGGCGACGAAATGGTCGTGGCGCTTCTGGACCGCGGCGGCGCCCGCGTGACCCTCGCTGCCGCGGCCGAATTCATGAGCCGGCTCGCCGGCCAGATTCGCACCGGCAAGATGCGCAGCCAACTCCAGGGCCCGGTGAGCGCGGCAACCGGCACGCCGGCCGGCACCATGCGCGCCACCGAATCCGGACACTACGTCCTGGATTTGCCGTACCCGCCGTTGCGCGCCTTCGACCAGCTCGACTACGTGGTCGACCAGATCGGATTCACGGTGCTTGAACGCAACCGCGACGAGCTCCGGTTCGCCCTTCGCTACGTGACCGACGACCAGATACCCAAGGAGCGTACGGGCCTCGCGAAGCTGGCATTCTGGGCGAATGAGCCGGCACCCCCGGAGGGGTTCGACCGCTACACCATCGTGGTGAGCGAGGCGCAGGGCGGGTCGACGGTGAGCGTCGTCGACGTCAACGGCGAGCCCGGGGAGATTCCCGATACGATCCTGGAACTGCTTCGCGAGAAGCTGTAAGGCGCCGATCCGAGCAGCGCGCGGCCCTACGAACCCTGGCCCTCGCCCGCGGGCGGCTGGCCGCCTTCCTGCTGGCGCTTCCATTCCTGGTATTCCTTGAACTCCTGCCAGCGCTTCCACTCGAGGTACTCCTGGTACTCGGGGTCGTCCACCACGGGCTGCTCCCGGGCAACGGCGGGTTCATCGCGGCCGAATATCGCCCCGAGATTGATCTTGTTTCCCGCACCGTAGACCTTCCTGGCGGAAACGCCCTTGCCCGGATCCGACACCGGCGGCCCGTCGGAGGCACAGCCGGCAACGGCGAGTACTGAGGCCACGAGACAGGCGATGATGGGTCTTGCTGAAGTCATGGAATAGATGCGTCCGATAACGACGGGATGAGCCGGGCGGCAAGCGGCGATGCCCGGCAGTGGGAGATGCGCGACATTTTAACATCGCCGGCCGCGGCGACGCACTGCCGGCGGCGCGATTCCCCGGCATTCGCCCGGGACCCCACGGGTCGGCTCACCGGGGCGGCCAGCCGCGAGCCAGGTAGCTGTCCAGCGCGGCCACGAGCGGGCCGATGTGCGACTCGTACCGACGCCAGCGCTCCCGGCTGTCGGTGTTGAGGGGGCGGCGCACCTGCCAGGCGCTCAGGGTCCGAACGTCTCGACGCAGGGAATGGAATTCCAGCAATTCGTCGGTCCAGGGAAGGTCGAGATGGTCTAGCACCCGGGCGATCTGCCCCCGGGGATCGGCGACGAGCTCCTCGTAGAAGACGTCGAGGAAATCCACCGATGCCCGATCCCGCCAATGCGCCATCATGTCGTCGTAGATGCCGTAGAACGCCGCGAGGTCCTCGAAGGACGATGTGAAATCCAGGCCTCGCGGAAAATAGTTGAAATACGCCGACACGCAGGCGTCGAGGGGGTGGCGGCGCATGTGGATGATGCGTCCGCGCGGAAACAACAGGCGGACCAGTCCGAGGTGGAAGAAGTTGTACGGCATCTTGTCGCCCACCCGCAGCGTGACCTCGTCCGGCGCGAGCTCGCGAAGCGCGGCAAGATAGTCGCGGGCGAGCGCATCGACCGTGGCGAAATCCAGTTCCCGCACGCGCTCCGGGTAGGCGCGCACCTCGCCGCCCGGTGCGGGACGCTCAAGGCGCGCGATCAACCGGTTGATCAGCAACAGTTCACCGGCGCCGTGAAATGCCGGATGTGCCGAGAGTATCTGCTCCAGCAGCGTCGTGCCCGTCCTCGGCATGCCGACGATCATCACCGGCAGCATGGAATCGCTACCCCAGCCTGCGCGTTCGGCAAAGAAATCGCGGTCGAACACATCCCGGATCCGCCGCGCGTGGTCGGCGAGCGCCGCAGCGTCGAACGGCGCCTGGCGCCGGCGCAGCTCGTTGGCAAGGCGAAAGCGCTCGAATGCCTCGTCGTGGCGCCCGCAGTCGTCCAGCGCCTTGCCGAGGGCGAATGCGAGTTGCATGCGCGCGTCGTCGGACAAGCCGCCGGCGGACTCGATAGCGAGCATGGCCCGGATATCCGGATCGTCGGGATCGCGACAGGTGCGAAGCGCCACGAGGTTGCGCCACGGCTCCAGGTACGCCCGCTGCTCGCCGATAACCCGGCGCAGCAGCCGCTCGGCGCCGTCGCGGTCGCCGCGCATGGCGCGCACCAGCGCCAGGTTGTTCTGCGCCACCGGGTGCCCCGGTTGACGCGCCAGCACGTGGCTGTAGCTGTCCTCGGCATCCGCGACCTCGCCCTGGCGCAACTGCAGGTTGCCAAGGCGCAGCAGTGCGTCGACATCGCTCGCACCGCCGGGGGCGCCGCGCAGGACTTCCTCGGCCTCGTCGACCCGGTGCTGCCCTTCGAGCAGATCGACCAGCAGGGCGCGCGCGGCGTGGTCGCCGGAATCGGTGTCCAGCAGCTCCCGAAACAGCACCTCGGCCGCCGTCGCATCGCCGGCCATGGCATGGGTCTGCGCCAGGTTGCGACGGGTCTCGCGCCGGGAGGGGTCCCGTGCGAGCACATCGCGGTAGAACGCCAATGCCTCGTCGAAGGCGCCGGACGCGGCGAGCACGTTTGCGAGGTCGTTGCGCGCCGCCATGTCGGCCGGTGCGCGCCCGACGACTTCACGCCCGGCATCGATGGCGACACGCATGTTGCCGGCGGCACGGGCGGCGGCGAACAGGTTGCGCCAGCCGTCGACGTTGTCCGGTTGGGCGGCGAGACAATCGCGGTAGCAGTCGACGGCCTCGTCGAAGCGGCCGGCGAGGTGGTGGGCGTAGCCGAGGTTGAACCGGATCGACGCGTTGCCGGGAGCGAGAGCGTCGGCCCGGGTCAACAGCTCGGCGGCGAGGTCGCCGTCGCCCGCGCGAAGCGCCGTCACCGCGCGGGAGAACAGTTCGCGAACCCGCGCCGGATCGCCGCGCAGCTTGCCAGTGGCGGACTTCGTCCGCGAGGGGGACGAGGCGCCCGCCCTCGAACCGGCACGCGTCCCTTCCCTGCGCCCGCCCTTGCCTTTGCTACCCACGCCTGCGACCGGATGCCGCACTCACGCGAACGAGTAGCCGTAGCGCATTTCCGACTCGCCGAACACCTGGGCGTGAAACGACACGATCACCCGGTCCTCGTCCCCCTTGTACGGGAACACCATGTGCTTGAGGTGGGAGGGAAAGATGACAAGGCGGCCATCCTCGGGACAAGAGTCGAAGCTCGCATCCTGCAGGTAGTAGTTTCCGAGATCGCCGTGACCGCCGGCAGTGAATTCCATGTGGGGACCGTAGAAGCGGGTGATGCCGTTGGGCATGCCGTTGGCGCCGACGTCGCCGGCGCGACGGCTCGAATTCCCGGCCCGCACGTAGTACACCCCCGACCACGAGCAGTTGCCGTGTACATGGGTTTCGTGGAAACCGTAGTCGTTGGTGATCTGGAACCAGATGCCGGTGACGTTGACGCGGATGTTGGTGGCCTTCTTCCAGTACGGTGCGTTGGCCTCGGCGGCGATCTCGAACACACCGTCGGTGATGAACCGGGTCAGCTTCTCGAGAGCCGGGTGGCGGATCTCCTCATGCAGGTTGTCGGGAGACGAGTACACCGCGCCGCCGCCCCGAGGATTGCGCTTCCTGTAGTCGTAGAACAGGTCGATGAGCTCGGGATTGACCTGCTGGTACTGGCCGAACCGGCGGCTCAGGATCGGCACCGGCCAGTGCCAGGATATATTGGGATTGTGCTTTCTCGCGCCGCGAACCAAGTTTGACTCCCCGCCTTCGGCCTGTCGTCATGCCGGCACGACCGCCGGCCGGAAACGGAGCCGATTATGCCCGCGGATACGGACGGCCGGCAAACAATGGCCTGTTCGAAGGTCAGCGCAAGTCCGCGAGCCGGCCGAGCGCGATGCGGATGTCGGCGAGCCCGACGGGCCGCGCATGAATCGCGTCGGCCTCCCATTTCACGCAGCGCAGCCGGATCACCGACGGCTGCCGGTCGCTGGCGAGGTAGACGTCGACTTCCGGCTCCACCGGGCCCACATCCTCGTCGATGTCGAGCGCACCTGCGAAGATCCCGCCGGTGATGTGCTTGTGCTGAATCCGGGTGATCGCGAACGTGTCGGGTTCGATTCCGATGCGCATGCCGGGACGGGCCACCTCGCGTACCTCGAACGAGCAGATTGGACCGAAGCGGTCGCGGTCGGAGAACTTCACCGGCTCGCCGTACTGCACGAAGGCCCGGGCCCAGCCGGTCTCGATCTGCAGGGGTCGGTGCAGCACCACCGTCGACACAGACGATACGCCGCCCGCGGGCTGGCTGAGTTGCCCGGCACAGCCCGAGAGCACCACGGCCACCAGGAACCACGTCCACCGAGTAATCAACATCTCGCCCTCCCGGCAATGCCCGATCCGATCTGGTTTCGACAACCGATAATGGCCGCCGGTTCCCGGGCAGGCCGGCCGGCATCGACATCGTATGCACTCATGATTTGCTTTTTCGTAAATTCCGCAAGAATAGATTGCATTTCCTGCCACGAGCCCGCTATAGTATGCGCCATCACCCGTCAACCCGAATACCGTGACCGACAAGCCGCCCGCCACCCTCGAGGAACTGAAACTGCTGGTCAGCGACATGCACAGCGGCGCGGCCTCGATCTCCCTGGGCACGCGGGCGTTCCACACCCTGGCCTGGCTGGTCGACGAGCCGCACCTCGCCGCCGTGTCGACCATCACCGACCTGTCGCGGCGGCTCAACGTCAACGCGTCCACGCTCACGAGGCTCGCCAAGCGGCTCGGCTACGGCGGCTTCAACGAGCTGCAGGCGGTGTTCCGACGTCACGTCGCGGGCAGCGAGAACAACTTCTACCTGCGCCAGGTCGACCGACTGATGACCCGCGCCGGCGGCGACAACGAGAATCTCACCGTCTTTCTCAAGGTGGTGAGCGACGAGCAGGCGAACCTGGCCCGGCTGGCTTCGGGCGTCGACCCGGCGAACCTCGCCACGGCCACGCGGCTGCTGCGCGAGGCACGCGAAGTGCGCATCCACGGCCTGCGCCAGTTCTACTCCCTGGCCACGTTCTTCTCCTACGGCCTCGGCCTGATCCGCGACCGGGTGTCGATTCTCGGCGAGGCGGGCCACGGCGTCGCCCATTCCCTGTCCCAGTTGACCGGCGACGACCTGCTGGTGGTGCTCGGCTGCAACCCCTATACCCGTGCCACCGTGGACGCCAGCCGCGTGGCGGCGAGCGCCGGCATCCGCGTCCTCGCCTTCACCGATACGAGCGCATCCCCGCTGGCGGCCAACGCCGCGTGTACCTTCGTCATTCCCTCGGCCGGCGACTTCTACGTCAACAGTACCGCGGCGTGGATGGCGTTGCTGGAAGGCATCCTGACGCTGGTCGCGCGCGAACTCGGCGACAAGGCCCGCGACACCCTGCGCTCGCGCGAGCGCCTGTTCCAGACTCTCGGCATCTCCCTGTAGCTTTCGTTTCCTCGTCACCCGGTAACTCCATGGACCACGTATTCCATCGCCACACCCGAACCTCCCTCGCCTGCGTTGCCTCCGGCGAGGGCCCATGGCTCATCGACACCGGCGGCAAGCGCTACCTCGACGCCTCCGGCGGCGCCGCGGTGTCGTGCCTCGGCCACAGCAACCGCGAGGTCGTCGACGCCATCAAGCGCCAGCTCGACGCCGTCCCTTATGCGCACACGTCGTTCTTCACCAACGAACCCATGGAAACGCTGGCCGACATGCTGTGCCAGCGCGCCCCGGGCGACCTCGACCGGGTGTACTTCGTCTCCGGCGGGTCCGAGGCCATCGAAGCGGCGCTGAAGATGGCGCGGCAGTACTTTCTGGAGATCGGTGAGAACCAGCGCCACCTGTTCATATCGAGGCGCCAGAGCTATCACGGCAATACGCTCGGCGCCCTCGCCGTGGGCGGCAACCAGTGGCGGCGCGCCCAGTTCCGTCCGCTGCTCATGGCCGCCCACCACATCGCGCCCTGCTACCCCTACCGTGATCGCGGTGACGACGAGAGCCTGGAACAATACGGCCTAAGGGTCGCCAACGAACTCGAGGAAAAGCTGATCGAGGTCGGACCCGAGAACGTGATCGCCTTTGTCGCCGAACCGGTCGTCGGCGCCACTGCCGGCGCACTGGCCCCCGTGCCGGGCTACTTCCGGCGCATCCGCGAGATCTGCGACGCGCACGGCATTCTCCTGGTTCTCGACGAGGTGATGTGCGGCATGGGCCGCACCGGAACGCTGTTCGCCTGCGAGCAGGAAGGCGTGACCGGCGATCTCGTGGCGGTCGCCAAGGGACTGGCCGCCGGCTACCAGCCAATCGGCGCGGTGCTCGCGTCGCGACGCATCTTCGACGCCATCCGCGACGGCTCCGGCTTCTTCCAGCACGGCCACACCTTCATGGGCCACCCGACGGCTTGCGCGGCGGCGGTGGCGACGCTGAACGTGATCGAGCGCGAGGACCTGCTGGCCAACGTGCGCGCGCGCGGCGCCGAACTGATGAGCTCGCTCGAGGCGCGGATCGGCGAACATCCGCACATCGGCGACATCCGCGGACGCGGGTTGTTCATCGGCATCGAGATCGTGCGCGACCGTGCCAGCCGCGAACCCTTCGACCCGTCGATCCCCTTGCACAGCCTGATCAGGGCGAAGGCGCTGGAGAACGGCCTGATGTGCTACCCGATGGGCGGCACCATCGACGGGCGCCGCGGACACCACGTGCTGCTCGCGCCGCCGTACATCATCGACAGCGGCCACGTGGCCGAGATCGTCGCGCGCCTTTCCGACTCGATCGAATCGGTGCTCGCCTCGCACGCGGCATGACGGCTCGCGACCCGGTCATCATTGCCGCCGCGCCGACGGGCGCCTACAAGTCGGCGGCCGACCACCCGCACCTGCCCTTGTCGCCGGGCGCGATCGCCGACGAAGCGGCGCGCTGCGTCGAGGCCGGCGCGTCCATGCTGCACCTGCACGTGCGCGACGCCGCCGGCCGCCACACCCTGGACCCGCGGGCATACAGGCAGGCGGTCGAGGCCGTGCGCGACAGGGTCGGCGACGACCTGCTGATCCAGCTCACCAGCGAGCAGGCCAGGCTCTACGACAGCGCGGCCCAGATCGACGCCATCGACGCCATCGAGGGCGAGTTCATGTCCATCGCCCTGGCCGAGGTGGCCGCTTCGGGCAGCGACGCCGACCTCGCTCGCCTGGCGGCACTTGCGGATCGACTCGAGCACCGCGGCACCCGCGTGCAGTGGATCCTCTACTCGGCCGACCAGCTCGACGAGTTCAGGAGGCTGCAGGCGGTCGGCGTCCTGCCGGACGCACCTGCGCCGCTGCTGTTCGTCCTCGGCCGCTACCTGCGCGACAGGAGTTCAGAACCGGAAGACCTCGCGCCGTTCCTCGACGGTCCCGTGGACGGCGATCCGTGGATGGTGTGCGCGTTCGGCGCGCGGGAAATCGAGTGCATGCGCCATGCCGCGGCGCAAGGCGGGCACATTCGGGTCGGCTTCGAGAACAACACGGTTCGCCCCGACGGTGCGCTGCTCGCCTCGACGGCCGAATCCGTGGCGCTCGCCCGCGACGCCCTCGTCGCCGACGGTCGCCAGATCGCCGACGCGGCCGCGGCACGCGGGATCCTGTTGGGACGCTAGGGCGTTCAGACCCGCCGCAGGTACCACCGGTATTCGAGCGGCGTGACCTCTCGCTCGAACAGCCCTCGTTCGTGTTCCTTGACCCGGTGAAACACCGTCCGAAAGTCGGCGCCGAGGTACTCGGCCACGAACCGCGAGGCGGCAAACAGTTCGTTGGCGTCCTTCCAGGTTTCCGGCAGGCCGGGCAGGTCCCTGAGGTAGGCGTTGCCGTCGACCCTGGGAGGCGGCGCGATACGATGCTCGAGGCCGTGGTGTATGCCGGCGAGCACGCAGGCGGCCAGCAGGTAGGGGTTGACGTCGGCCCCGGCGACCCGGTGCTCCACCCGGCGCGAGTCGGGGTCCCCGGCCGGAACGCGCAGCGCGACGGTGCGGTTGTTCACGTCCCACGAGCGGTGCACCGGCGCGAACGCGCCCTTGACCAGGCGGCGATAGGAGTTCGACCCCGGCGCCAGCAGCGCGGTGCAGTCCGGCATGGTGTCGATGAGACCGCCGATGGCGTGTGCGAGCCGCTCGCTGCCCGCCGGGTCGGCGGCGGCGAAGATGTTGGCTCCGTCGCCATCGAGGACGCTGACGTGCACGTGGCAGCCGTTGCCGGCCAGGTCGGCGAAGGGCTTGGGCATGAACGTGGCGCACATGCCGTGGGCGGCGGCGGCGTGGCGCACGATGTGCTTGAGCATCAGGGTGTGCTCGCAGGCGAGCAGGACGTCGCCCGTGTGATTCAGGTTGATCTCGAACTGGCCGGGTGCGTACTCGGAACTGGCCGCCGCCGCCGGCACCCCCTGGATTCGGCAGAAGCGCTCGATGTCGCCGAGTATGTCGCGAAAGTCCCAGATCTCGGTCATGCCGTAGACCTGCACGCCCCATTCGCGCTCGCCGCTCGAAGGCGACTTCGGCGGCCGCGGCGCGAGGCGGGCGCCGTCGTACTCGGTGAGATAGAACTCGAGCTCCATCGCCATCACGGCGGTGAGCCCCGCCTCCTCGAAGCGGCGCAGCACGGACGCCAGCACGTGCCTGGGATCGGCGAAGAACGGTTCGCCGTCGAGGGTGTACATGGACATCATGACCTGGGCGACGGCGTCGTCCCAGGGCGCCGGACACAGCGTGCCGGGTTCCACGCGGCACAGCAAGTCGGGGTCGCCGACGAGCCAGCCGAGATCCTCGAACGACACCGTGGCACCGGTGATGTCGGTGGTGAAGATCGTGCCGGGAAGCTGCAGCCCGTGCTCCTCGAGCCTGGCGAGTTCGTCGATCGCCAACCGCTTGCCGCGCAGCACGCCGTTGATGTCGGGAATGAGGGCGTCGACGTGGCGAATCGAGTCGAGCCAGACGTTGGAAGTCATCGACGAGCGCCGGCAGGATTCAAGGGCGAGGTGCGCGAATAGCGGAAAGCGGCGATAATCCCGCCGTTGCAATTCCCCTGGTCAAGTATGCCGAGCAAAACGAACATTTCTCATCAACGCGCGAACCCCGCCCTGATCAACCCCATCAGGGAATGGCTGCGCGAGCACCGGATAGACGAAGTCGAGGCGATCATACCAGATATGACCGGCATCGCACGGGGCAAGATCATTCCCGCCGCGAAGTACAGCGAGGAGGCCGGGCTGCGCCTTCCGGAGGCCATCTTCCTGCAGACCGTGACGGGCGAGTACCCGGCGGACTTCAGCGTGGTCAGCCCCACCGACCGCGACATCGTCCTGTGGCCCGACCCCGACACGGTGCGCCCGGTGCCCTGGGCCGCCGACCCGACCGCAGTGATCATTCACGACTGTCATTACATGGACGGCACGCCCGTGGAGGTCTCGCCGCGCTACGTGCTGCGCAAGGTCCTCGACATGTACGAGGCGCGAGGCTGGGAGCCGGTGGTGGCGCCCGAACTGGAGTTCTACCTGGTCAAGCCCAACATCGACGCGGACTACCCGCTGGAGCCGCCGATCGGCCGTTCGGGACGGCCCGAGATCGGCCGCCAGTCGTTCAGCATCGACGCCGTCAACGAGTTCGACCCGCTGTTCGAGGACCTGTACGCCTACTGCGAGATCCAGCACATCGCCATCGACACGCTGATCCACGAGGCCGGCGCCGCGCAGATGGAGGTGAACCTGCTGCACGGCGATCCGCTGGAACTGGCCGACCAGGCCTTCCTGTTCAAGCGCACCCTGCGCGAGGCGGCGCTCAAGCACAGCATGTACGCCACTTTCATGGCCAAGCCGATGGCGCGCGAACCCGGCAGCGCGATGCACATCCACCAGAGCGTCAACGACTCGCGCAGCGGCCGCAACATCTTCTCGAAGGACAACGGCGAACCGTCGGACCTGTTCTTCTCACACATCGCCGGCCTGCAGAAATACCTGCCGGCGGCGATGCCGATGCTGGCCCCGAACGTCAACTCGTACCGCCGCATCATGCGACAGCATGCCGCGCCCATCAACCTGCAGTGGGGCTACGACAACCGCACCACCGGGCTGCGGGTGCCAGTGTCCTCGGCCGAGTCGCGGCGTGTCGAGAACCGCCTCGCGGGCGCCGACGGCAACCCGTACCTCGTGATCGCCGCATCGCTCGCCTGCGGCTACCTCGGCATGGTCGAGTCGCTGACGCCCTCCGAGCCGATCGCCGGCAGTGCCTACACCATGCCGTACGAGCTGCCGCGCACGGTGCAGTCGGCACTCGAACTGCTCGCCGCGAGCAAGGAGATCCGGCAGATGCTGGGCAACGACTTCGTGCGCGCCTACACCTCCGTGAAGGAGTCCGAGGTGGCCACCTTCCTGCAGGTGATCAGCTCCTGGGAGCGCGAATATCTTCTACTCAACGTCTGAGGTGACCATGGCCGACGCCGAGCGCTCCACCCGCCAGTGGCAGGAGCTGGACCGGGAGCACTTCCTGCACCCCTTCACCAACTTCCGCGAACTCAACGCCAGGGGCTCGCGCATCATCACGCGTGCCGAGGGGCCTTATCTCTGGGACAGCGACGGCAAGCGCTATCTCGACGGCATGTCGGGCCTTTGGTGCGTCAACGTCGGCTACGGGCGGCGCGAGTTGGCCGATGCCGCGTTTGCTCAGATGCAGGAGCTGCCCTACTACAACGCCTTCTTCCAGACCGCACATCCGCCGGCCATCGAACTCGCCCGGCAACTGAGCGAGATCACGCCCGAGGGCCTCGAGCACGTGTTCTTCACCGGTTCGGGGTCTGAGGCGAACGACACCGTGGTGCGCACGGTGCGGGTGTACTGGGAACTGCTCGGGCAGGCCGACAAGAAGGTGATCATCTCCCGGGTCAACGCCTACCACGGCAGCACCATGGCCGGGGCCAGCCTCGGCGGCATGAAGTTCATGCACGTTCAGGGCGGCCTGCCGATTCCGGACATCGTCCACATCGGCCAGCCATACTGGTTCAAGGAGGGGCGTGACGAGGACCCGGACGAGTTCGGCCGGCGCGTCGCGCGGCAACTCGAGGAGAAGATCGAGGAGCTGGGGGAAGACCGCGTCGCGGCCTTCATCGCCGAACCCATCCAGGGGGCGGGCGGCGTCGTGATACCGCCCGACAGCTACTGGCCCGAAATCGCCAGGATCTGCCGCGAGCGGCAGATCCTGTTGGTGGTCGACGAGGTCATCTGCGGCTTCGGCCGCACGGGCAAGTGGTTCGGCAGCGATTACTACGGCCTCGCGCCGGACCTGATGCCGATCGCCAAGGGGCTGTCCTCGGGGTACCTGCCCATCGGCGGCGTCATGGTCAGCGATCGGGTGGCGCGGGTGCTGACCGAGGAAGGCGGCGAGTTCGCCCACGGCTTCACCTACTCCGGCCACCCGGTGTGCTGCGCGGTGGCGAGCGCCAACATCGAGATCCTCAAGCGCGAACGCATCATAGAAAACGTGGCGGAGAACGCCGCGCCCTACCTGCAGCGGCGCTGGCGGGAGCTGGCTGATCATCCGCTGGTGGGCGAAGCGCGCGGACTGGGATTCTTGTGCGCTCTGGAACTGGTCCGCGACAAGTCGCCGCTGACCCTGTTCGACCCGCCGGGACGCACGGGCCTTGCCTGCCGCGAACATTCCTTCGCCAACGGCCTGGTCATGCGGGCGGTGGGCGACACCATGATCGCCGCGCCGCCCCTGATCCTCGAGCGCGCCCAGATCGACGAGATGATCGACAAGGTGGTGAGGACGCTGGACGACACACTCGCCGACGTGCGTCGATGATCTCGCGGTGAAGAACCCGAAGGCGAAGGCACGAGGCCGCCCCGGCCTGGACCAGCGGCTGCGCGACGACGTACGACTGCTCGGCACCCTGCTCGGCCAGACGCTGAAGAAGCAACACGGCGAGCGCCTGTTCGACACCGTCGAGCAGGTGCGCAACCTGGCCAAGCGCGCGCGTCAGGGCGACATCGAGGACGCCGACGCCCTTTACGCACGGCTGTCCGCGATGCCGGCCGGGGAGATGCTCGACCTGGCTCGCGCCTTCAGCCATTTCCTCAACCTCGCCAACATCGCCGAGCAGCATCACCAGGTGCGCAGCCGGCGGCTGAAGTTCGGCCCGGGCGGCGACAGCAGGAGCGGCGAGGCCCTCGCCGACGAACTCGATGCGCTGCGCCGCCGGGGCATCGGCCGCGCGCAGCTGGCGAAGCTCATCGGCGACCTCAGCATCGAACTGGTGCTCACCGCGCACCCCACCGAGGTCATGCGACGCACCCTGGCGATGAAGTACCAGCGCATCGCCGCGCTGCTCGACGAACGCGACCACCCGCAGCTCGGCCGCCACGAGCAGACCGGGATCAAGCGTGCGCTGCTGCGAACGATCACGGAGATCTGGGAGACCGACGAGATCCGCCGCACCCGACCGACGCCCCTGGACGAGGCGCGCGCCGGCATGGTGGTCATCGAGCAGAGCCTGTGGAACGTGGTGCCGCTGGTACTGCGCAATCTCGACCTCGCCGCAAGGCGCCATACCGGCCGGCCGCTGCCGCTGGACGCCGCCCCGATCACGTTCGGCTCGTGGATGGGAGGCGATCGCGACGGCAACCCCAACGTCACCGCTGAAGTGACCGCGAAGGTGTGCCGGCAGGCGCGCGCCCGGGCGCTGGAGCTGTACATCGAGGAGATCGACGCCTTGCGCCGCGAGCTATCCATGCGCCGATGCAGCGACGCCCTGCGCCGCGCCGGCGCCACCGGAGCCGAGCCGTACCGCGCGCTGCTGGCCGGGGTGCTCCGCGACCTGCGCGATGCCCGCGACGGCGCCGCCGCAGCGGGCGCTGCCGCGTCGAGCGATGCGCTGCTGGCCCCGCTCATTGCGATCCACGATTCGCTGGTGGAATGCGGCGACGGCGTCATCGCCGACGGCCGACTGACCGACATCATCCGCCGCGTCAATTGCTTCGGCCTGTCGCTGATGCGGCTCGACATCCGCCAGGAGGCGTCCCGCCATGCCGCGCTGCTGGACGCGATCACCCGCCATCTCGGCGTCGGCGCCTACGGCGATTGGGACGAGGAGCGGCGCATCGCCTTCCTCGCCGCCGAACTCGATCAGAAGCGGCCGCTGATCCCGGCCGACATTCCGCTGTCGCGCAACGACCGCGAAGTCCTGGACACCTTTCTCATGCTGGCACGCGAGGACCCGGACGCCCTCGGCGCGTACGTCATCTCGATGGCTTCGAGCCCTTCCGACGTTCTGGCGGTCGAACTGCTCCAGCGCGAGTGCGGGGTCCGACAGCCTCTGCGCGTGGTGCCGCTGTTCGAACGGGTCGAGGCGCTGGCCGGCGCCGCCGACTGCATGGAGCGCCTGTTCTCAATCCCTTGGTATGCAAAGCGCATCGGAGGCCGCCAGGAGGTGATGATCGGCTATTCCGACTCGGCCAAGGACGCCGGCCAGATTGCCGCCGCCTGGGGCCTGTACCGCGCCCAGGAGGAACTGGTGGCGACGGCCCGGCGCTACGACGTCGCCCTGACCCTGTTCCACGGCCGCGGCGGCACCGTGGCCCGCGGCGGCGCGCCTGCCCGTGCCGCGATCCTGTCGCAGCCGCCGGGGTCGGTGAACGGCTCCCTGCGGGTAACCGAGCAGGGCGAGGTGATCCAGGCCAAGTACGGCATCCCGTCAATGGCGCGCGAAACGCTGGAAACGTACCTCGCCGCCGTGATCGAAGCCACCGTGCTGCCGCCGCCGGCGCCCCGGCAGCACTGGCGCGAACAGATGGACAGGCTGAGTGCGCTGGCCATGGAGGAGTTCCGGTCATTCGTGCGCGGCGAGGCCGACTTCGTCGAGTATTTCAGGCAGGCCACCCCGGAGCCGGAGTTGTCCCGGCTGAAGATCGGCAGCCGGCCGGCAAGACGCGGCAAGGGCAAGGGCATCGGCCAGCTTCGCGCCATCCCGTGGATTTTCGCCTGGACCCAGACCCGCATGATGCTGCCCGCGTGGCTCGGCGTCGGCAAGGCGCTGCGCCTGGCAATCGAGGACGGCAACCTGCCGGAGCTGGCCGAGATGCACCGAAGCTGGCCGTTCTTTCGCACCACCATCGGGTCCATCGAGATGGTCATGGCCAAGGTGGACCTCGGCGTCGCCGCGCTCTACGATCGGCGCCTGGTGCCGCAGGAACTACGTCCCCTCGGCACCGAACTTCGGCGCCGCTGCCGAGTCACCGAGGCGCAACTGCTCAAGGTCAGCGGCCACCGCGTGCCGCTTGAGAACGAGCCGGTGGTGCTGAAATCGGTGAGCGTGCGCAACCCCTACGTCGATCCACTCAACATCCTGCAGGCCGAACTCCTGTCGCGCCTTCGCGCCGGCGAACGCGGCGCCATCGAGGACGCGCTGCTGGTCGCCATCAACGGCATCGCCGCGGGCATGCGGAATACGGGGTGAGCGAGAGGCACGGACTACAGCAACTTCGCCAGGTGGCCCCGGCACTGTAAGAGCCGGCCTGCCGGTGATCGTTTCGAGGCACCGTGCCCGCCCATGTAATTTGCCTGCAGGCTTACCTCCTACAGTGGCTTCGTTTCGTCACGGCGTCTGGGGAAAGCACTGTAGGAGCCGGCCTTGCCGGCGATTCTTCCTGGCCCCGTGCACTCCGACACAATCGCCTGCAGGCAGGCTCCTACAGTGGCTTCGTTTCGCCGCGAGGGTTGGGCAGGGCACTGCAGGAGCCGGCCTGCCGGCGATTCTTACGGGCCTCGTGCCCGCCGAGACAATCGCCTGCGAGGCTTA
>CBFGVH010000015.1:0-37348 GCA_965652415.1 uncultured Gammaproteobacteria bacterium
TACGCCGTGATCGGCACCACCTTGCAGATCGTCGGCGAAACGCTGGCCGAAAGCATCGACACGAAGCCGGGCTCGCGCGTTCTCGACGTCGCCGCCGGCAACGGCAACGCCACCCTGGCGTTCGCGCGCCGCTGGCACCGTGTCACCTCCACGGACTACGTCCAGGGGCTCCTCGACAAGGGCCGCATGCGCGCCGAGGCCGAAGGCTTCGACGTCGAGTACCGCATCGCCGACGCCGAGGCGCTGCCGTTCGACGACGGCGAGTTCGACGCGGTGGTGTCGACCTTCGGCGTGATGTTCGCCCCGAACCAGGCGCAGGCGGCCGCCGAGCTGGTGCGCGTGTGTCGATCCGGCGGCCGGATCGGCCTGGCGAACTGGACCCCGGCGGGTTTCATCGGCCAGTTGTTCAAGACGCTGGGACGATATGTCGCGCCGCCCGCGGGGCTCGACTCCCCGGCGCGGTGGGGCGATCGCGACTGGATCGATGCCACCTTCGGACCGGCCGCGCGGGACATCCGAATCACCAACCGGAACTTCACGTTCCGGTACGTATCTCCCGCCCATTTCGTCGAGGTTTTTCGCAACCTCTACGGTCCCGTACACAAGGCCTTCGAGGCGCTCGACGGCGCCGGCCGGGACGGACTGACGAGGGACATGCTGTCGCTCATCGGCACCCTGAACGTCGCACGGGATGGTTCGATGTCAGTACCCGGAGAGTATGCCGAAGTAGTGGTCGTGAAGGCGTAGCGACGCGGCCGTTGGTCGTTCCGGCGCCCCGCGTACGACACTGACGGCATCCACACGGTGTCGGCCTGGCGGGCACAGCCGCCATTGAAGTGCGGTTGTGCCCGCTTGGGCCCGGCTACTCCGACAGCAGCCCCGTGCCGAGCAGGTGGTCGCGGATGGCGTCGGCGTAGGACTCGGCTCCGGGCGACATCTTGCGTATTCGCCGCACCATGGTGACGTAGACGTTGCGGTTCGGGCGTATCGCGACGATCGACAGGTCGCTGTACGCCGCCTCGATGCCGGCGGCGCGGCGGGGCACGATCGCCAGGCCCGCACCGGCACGGACCATGGCGACGATGGTGCTGAAGTTGTCGCAGATCGCGGCGATGGTGGCCTGCAGGCCGAGGTCGCTGAACATCGACAGCACGATCTCGCTGTAACCGACCGACAGCTCGTTCATGATCAGGGGCTGCGCGGCCAGCTCCTTCAGGTGCACCGACTTGCGCCGCGCGAAGCGATCGGACTTCGGCACGATCAGGCACATCGTGTCCAGGGCGACGCGGTCGCTTTGCAGCTCGCGCGGCAGCACGCGCGGGTTGGTCTCCACGGTCATGCCGACGTCGAGACCTTCGTCGAGAAGCTCCTTGTAGATCTGGCGCGTGGTCGTGGTGGAGATGTCCAGGCGCAGCTTGGGCGTCACATCGGCGAGGGCGCGGATCAGCTCGGGCACCAGGAACGGCGTCACGCCCGAACTCAGGCCGATGGAGAACAGGCCTCCCTGGGCGCCGCGCAACTGGCTCGCCGTTTCGTTGAGCCGCAGCATGCTGAGGTAGACCTCCTCGGCCTCGAGCAGGAAGGTGCGGCCGAGGTCGGTGACCTCCACCCCGTGACCGGTACGGCGGAACAGCTCGAAGCCGATCTCCTGTTCGAGCTGGCTCACCTGCTCGCTGATGGCCGGCTGGGAGATGTGGACCTTCTCCGCCGCCTTCACGAACGTGCCTTCGCGCCATACCGCCAGCGCATAGCGCAGTTGCCTGATGCTCAACATCTCGTGTGAACCGCCGCGTCGGACGCGGCCACGGTGAATCGAATCGTGTAACGGCCGGCCATTATAGACGCTCGACGCCGCGACGGCGTCGGGCGAAGGAAGTGAAGCGGCGGAAGAAGGCAAAAAAATGACTAGGTGCGCGTCGCCCGTTGGGTCATAATTTCCCGCGGCGCCGGCGTCTCGAGCCGATGCGCAGCCTGTCGATTCCCTGTCGCGGGAGCTCCCGGGCTCCGCGGAGGATCCCATGCAGGACACGTCGTCGACCCCGGTTGCTCCCGACGACCTCGCCGCCGCCCTGGCGACAAGCGAGCAGGCCCGCCTGCGCCTTGCCGAGGAACTCGCGCGCAGCGAAGCGCGGGTCGGCGAGCTGGGCGAGCGGCTGTACGCGGTCGGAGAGATGCTCAAGGCCATCAGTCGCTCCACCTTCGACCTCGCCGAGGTGCTCGGGGTGCTGGCCGAGCATGCCACCCGGTTGAGCGATTCGGAGTGGGCACTGGTCTACCGTTACGACGGGAAGTCCCTGCACATCATCGCCAGCCACGGGATCCCGCCGGAGCTCGACGAGTGGTTCGGCGCCGGCGGTCAGGGCGCTGAACTGTTTCTCGACACGCGTTCGATCACGGGTACGGCCGCGCTGCGCATGGCGACCGTCCATACCCCCGACGTGCTGGCGCTTCCGGATTACGGCTTGCAGGCGGCGCAGCAGCGCGGCGGCTATCGCGCCGGGCTCGCCGTGCCCCTGGTGCGCGACGGCCGACTGGTCGGCGTGCTGACCCTGCTGCGCAACCACCCGGTAGCCTACACGGACGACCGCATCGACCTCGTCACGACGTTCGCCGACCAGGCCGTCATCGCCATCGAGAACGCACGGCTGCTGCACGAGATCGAGTCGCGCAACCGCGAGCTCACCGAGGCGCTGGAACAGCAGACGGCGACCAGCCGCGTGCTCGAGGTGATCTCCAGTACACCGAACGACATCCAGCCCGTGTTCGACCTCATTGCCGAGCGCGCGGTGAGGCTGTGCAGCGGGGAGTTCTGCACGGTGTTTCGCTACGACGGCAGGATGCTCGATCTCGTCGGACACCACGGGCTGACGCCCGAGACCGAGGCGACGTGGAGGACGGGATTTCCGCGCCCGCCGGCCGACGACACCGCCATCGGGCGCTCGGTTCTGTCGCTGCGCCCGGCCCAGATTCACAACGTTGAGACCGAACCCGGGTTCGGCACACTCGAACTGGCGCTCACTGTCGGGTTTCGCAGCGTGCTCGGCGTGCCGATGATCAAGGACGGCCGCGCGCTCGGCGGCATCGTCGTGGCGCGCAGGATCACCGGCTCGTTTCCCGCCAACCAGGTCGAGCTGCTCAAGACGTTCGCCGACCAGGCGGTGATCGCCATCGAGAACGTGCGCCTGTTCCGCGAGCTGGACGGCCGCACGCGCGACCTGGGCCGCACGGTGGAGCAACTCACCGCTCTCGGCGAGGTGGGACGCAGCGTCGGCTCGAGCCTGGACTTCGACACGGTGCTTGCGACCATCGTCGAGCAGGCCGTCCGGCTCGCCGACTGCTACAGCGGCATCATCTACGAGTTCGACGATGCCGCGCAGCGCTTTTTCGCCCGCTCCACGCACCGGATATCCGCGGAACACCTCGCCATCCTCAAGGCGTCGCCGATCCGCCTCGGCGAAGGTGCGGTGGGGCTCGCCGGCACCTCGCGAGAGCCGGTGCAGTCGGTGGACATCGCCGCCGGCGACTACCCGGTGGCCCCGCAGGTACGCGAGCTGCTCCTGTCCGAGGGGCTGCGCGCGGTGCTGGCCGTACCCCTGGTACGCGAGGAGCGCCTGCTCGGCGGCCTGGTGACGGTGCGCCGCACGCCCGGCGCCTTCCCTGACGACGTCGTCGAACTCATGAAGACCTTCGCCGCCCATTCCGCGCTCGCCCTGCAGAACGCGCGCCTCTACCGCGAGCTCGAGGACAAGTCGCGGGAACTCGAGATCGCCAGCCAGCACAAGTCGCGTTTCGTCGCCAACATGTCCCACGAACTGCGCACGCCGCTCAACGCCATCATCGGCTACAGCGAGATGCTCGAGGAGGAGGCCGAGGACCTCGGCCAGGCGGAGTTTCTCCCGGACCTGAAGAAGATCCAGGCGGCGGGCAAGCACCTGCTCGGCCTGATCAACGAGATCCTCGACCTGTCGAAGATCGAGGCCGGCAAGATGGAGCTGTACCTCGAGAAATTCGACATCGGCGAGCTTGTGCGCGAGGTCGCGGCCACGGTACGGCCGCTGATAGAGAAGAACGCCAACAGCCTCGAGATCGACTGCCCCGGCGACATCGGCACGATGCACGCCGACCTCACCAAGGTGCGCCAGGTACTGTTCAACCTGCTGAGCAATGCCGGCAAGTTCACCCGCGAGGGAACCATCCGGCTCAGCGTATCGACCCGCGCGGCGAACGGGGAACCGCGGGTCGTGTTCCGCGTCGCCGACTCGGGGATCGGCCTGACGGCCGAACAGCTGGGGCGGCTGTTCGAGGCGTTCACCCAGGCGGACACGTCCACCACGCGGGAGTACGGCGGCACCGGCCTCGGCCTGGCATTGAGCCGCACCTTCTGCCGCATGATGGGGGGCGACATCAACGTCGAGAGCGAACCCGGCGCCGGCTCGTGCTTCACGGTCGAGCTGCCCGTCGAGGTCGGCGCCGAGACGCCGGCGGCGCGACCGGCGCACGACGCGTCACCGGCGCGGCCCGTCGTGCCGGCCGATCGGCCCGCGGTGCTGGTGATCGACGACGACGCCGCGGTGCGCGAGCTCATCCGCCGCCACCTCGACCGCGAGAGCCTCGCCGTGATCGAGGCCGCCGGCGGCGCCGACGGCCTGCGCCTGGCGCGCGAGGCCCGACCCGCCGCGATCACCCTCGACGTCATGATGCCCGGCATGGACGGCTGGTCGGTGCTGGCCGCGCTCAAGGCGGACCCGGAGCTGGCGTCGATCCCGGTGGTCATGGTCACCATGGTCGACGACCGGAACGCGGGCTTCGGGCTCGGCGCCACCGACTACCTGACCAAGCCCATCGACTGGCGGCGCCTGGCGCAGGTGATGGCGCGCCTGACCGGCGGCCGGCCGGCGGCGCGGGTGCTCGTGGTCGAGGACGACGAGGGCACGCGGGAGCTGCTTCGCGCGCGGCTCGTGAACGAGGGCTGCCGGGTGGTCGGGGCCGCCAACGGGCGCATCGCCCTCGAGCGGCTCGCGGTCGAGGATGTCGACATCGTCCTGCTCGACCTGATGATGCCGGAGATGGACGGCTTCGAAGTCATCGAGCACCTGCGCGCGCGCGAGCGCTGGCGCACGCTGCCCGTGGTGGTGATCACGGCCCGCGATCTCGACGCCGTCGACCGGCGGCGGCTGAACGGCTACGTCGAAGCGGTCCTCGCCAAGGGAGCGCGCCCGGCCGGCGAACTCCTCGGCGAGATCGCGCGGCTCGTCCGAGAACGCGCGCGCGCACCGTCAAACAACTAGGAGGCCTTGCCCATGCCCCGCATACTGCTGGTGGAAGACAACGAGATGAACCGCGACATGCTCTCGCGCCGGCTCGAGCGGCGGGGCTTCGAGGTGGTGATCGCGGTCAACGGCCGGCAGGGTATCGAGATGGCGGCGTCCGAGGCGCCGGACCTCGTACTGATGGACATGAGCCTGCCGGTGGTCGACGGCTGGGAAGCCACCCGCCAGATCAAGGCGGCCGCGGCCACCTCGTCCATCCCCGTGATGGCGCTGACCGCCCACGCCATGGCCGGCGACCTGGAGAAGGCCCTCGAGGCCGGCTGCGACGACTTCGAGACCAAGCCCATCGAGTTCGACCGGCTGCTCGAAAAGATCGAAGCGCTCCTGGCCCGGCGCGTGCCGTCGTGAGCGACGCCGCGCGACGGGCCGAAGGCGCGCGCGGTGCGCCGCTCGATCCGGAGCTGCGCCATGCCCTGCGCACGCCGCTGAACCACATCATCGGCTACAGCGAACTGCTGATCGAGCAGGCCGGCGCGGACGGGCTCGAAGACATGGCGCGCGACCTCGAACGCATCCGGATAGCCGGCCGCCACCTCGTCGACCTGCTCGACGGCATCGCGCGCGGCGACGCCCCTGCCGGTGATCACGCCGTCGCACCTGGTGCGGTTTCGGCCGGGCCGAACGAGTCGCCGGAACGGGCCGCAAACGGCGCCCGCCTGCTGGTTGTCGACGACGACGAGGACAACCGCGCCATCGTCCGGCGCCTGCTCGAGAGCGTCGGCTACGCCGTCGACACCGCGCCCGACGGCGCCCGCGCGCTTCAGATGCTCGAGTCGGATCCGTTCGACCTCGTCCTGCTCGACGTGATGATGCCGGTGATGGACGGCATCGAGGCCTGCCGCCGCATCCGCGCCGGTCGTGGCACGGCGCTCGTCCCGGTGGTGATCATGACCGCGCTGGGTGAGGTCGGCGACCGGGTGCGCGGCATTCTCGCCGGTGCCGACGATTTCCTGACCAAGCCGGTGCATCGCGACGAACTGCTGGCCCGCATCCAGACCTTGCTCACACTGCGGCGCCGGGTCGAGGAGCGCCTCGACCGCCTGCGCGGCGCCCAGGAGTTCCTCGCCCGCTTCGTGCCCCACTGGGTGACGCGCCACATCGAGGAGACCGGCGAGGCGCCGGCGTTCGAGAAGACGCACCAGGACATGTCGGCCATGTTCGTGGACGTTACCGGCTACACGCGCCTGTCCGAGCGCATGGGGCAGGCCGCGGACTACCTGCTGGAGAAGTACTTCGCCCGTTATCTCGACGTGATCCGGGGTCTGGGCGGGGACATCACCGAGACCAGCGGCGACGGCATCATGGCGATCTTCCCGGGCGAGGACCCGATCTCCCACGCCCGCTCGGCGGTGCACGCGGCGCTCGATATTCTCGAGGCGACGCGCGTGCTCAACGAGCGCCTCGACGGCTTGTTCGAGCCCATCGAGGTGCACATCGGCGTGAATTCCGGCATCGCCGCCATCGGCCCGACGCGCTTCGAAGGCGCGACCAGCAGCCGCTGGACCTACACCGCCCTCGGCGCCCCGGTGAACCTCGCCGCGCGCATCGCCCAGTTCGCCGGGGGCGGAATGGTGTGCGTCGGCGCCGAGACCGCGCGCCGCCTCGGCGACGGCTTCGAGCTGCGCGACGCCGGCCGCCATGCCCTGAAGAACGTCGAGGGCGCGGTGGCGATCATCGAGGTGGTGGCGGTGCGGGATCCGGACGGCGAGTGACACGGGCCGCGTCGACGGTCAGCACCAGCGCCGCGATCACCACCAGAGCCAGGCCCACCCACAGCCACGACATCAGCGGGAAGATCCGCACCACCACCAGCAGGTCGGCCTCGCGCGGCGCGATGGCGCCGCCGGCCTCGACGAAGCCCGACGGCGGCAGCCAGACCTGCACGTCGCGCAACCATCCGCGGTGGATGAACGGATCGAGCCGGCTCGTGCCGTCATCGACGAAGCGGGCGTAGCGGTAGTCGAGCACCCGGCACAGTTCGCGCATGGAGCCGAGGCCCGTGGGTCGCGGGCGGCTGTCGCGGTAGAGAATGCGTCCATCGATGCGCTCCCCGGCGCCCTCGCCGAAAGCGAGCTGCACCCGCGCCCGCGCGGTGAAACCGGCGTCGTCGCCGCTGACGCGGCCGCCGTCGGCACGCCGGGCGACCTCGTCGAAGGCCAGGGTGACGGCGAGGCCGCCGGGAATCGGCTGCGGCGCATCGAGCACCGCCGGATAGTCAAGCTCGGCCTGCACGTAGCGGTCGAGCACGCTGGCGAAGACGACGGCCACCAGCGCCACCATGGCGCCGACGTGAATTGCGGCCACCGGCAGCACGTAGCGCAGGCGGCGCGCCCTGGCGGCCGCGCGGAAGCGGGACACCAGCCACGCGGCTGCGGCGAGGGCGAACCACAGCGAGGCGATGAGCAGCGCGTCGAGCCAGTAGAACATGGCGACGGTCTTCTGCGAGGTCATGCCGGCGCCGGTGTGCCACGCGTCGAACGGCTGCAAGAGAAGGGGAACGACCGCGACGGCGGCCAGGGCGAGGCTGCTCGCAATCCAGGCCCGGCGGCGCAGCGCCGGCGCCAGTGCGAGCACCAGGAACACGTGGGCGCCGGTGACTGCGAGGACGACTGCCGCGGGCGCCAGCGCCCGGTTGAGGGCGAAGCCGTCGACGTCCCAGGTGGCGAACACCTCGCGAATCGCCGCCACCTCGTCGCTGCGGCTGAAGCGCAGCAGCATCTCGAAGAACGGCCGGGTGTCCTCGGGCCGCGGCAGCTGCAGCCACTGGGCGGCCATGGCGTGGCCGACGGCGGCGAGCGCCGCCAGTGCCATGAGCGTGAACAGCGCGATCGCGAGCAGCACCCAGCGGTCGAGGACTGTGTGCATGCCGCGTCGCGGTCGGGCGCGGCGCGACTTCACCCATCCCGCGATCATGGCGGCGATCACCGTCGCGACGAGCGCCGCGAACAGCGGCCCCGAGGTGTCGCCGACATAGCGGTGGGAGCTTTGCAGCCAGTCGTTGCGTGTCACCGCCATGGAGGCGAGAAGCGCCGCCGTCGTGGCCAGGGTGAGCAGCGGCAGCACGCGGGCATAGGCATTGTCCGGCCGCCAGCGGGCGAGGCCGTGCAGCACCGCGGTGGCGAGGCACCAGACCGCGAACACGCTCGTCTGCACCGGGTCCCAGTGCCAGGCCTGGCCGAAGGTGTAGTCCTCGAACGCCCACCACATGCCGCCGGCGATGCCCGTCGTCAACAGCAGCCAGCCCCAGCGGAACCAGCGCCCGGCGGCAAGCCGGAAGTCGTCCGAGCGGCCCAACAGGGCGCCGAGTGCGGCGCCCGCGGGCGTCATCAGCAGGGCGTAGGCGATGAACACCAGCGGCGGGTGCAGCGCCATCCAGATCACCATCAGGTGGGCGTTCATGCCGCGGTAGGGCAGTTCGGCGAGCTTGGCCGCGCCGGTGGGCACGAACGGGTTCCAGGTCATGGCGCCGATACCGAAGGCGGCGGCGGCGAGCAGCACGCCGGGCAGTGCCCAGCCGGCCGCGCCGCGCATTCGCGCGGCGACGAGCGCGAGAATGGCCGCGATGAACAGCAGCGTGCCCTCGTCGCCGCCCCACAGGTTGGCGAGCTTGAGGTGCCACGGCAGGTCGGGACCGCTGTACAGCCACACGTAGCGAAGCCGGAAGTGGTCCGCCAGCAGGTGCCATGCCAGCGCGGCGACGGCCAGCGAGAACAGCACCGCGGCAACGCCGGTCAGCCGGCGGCGCTGTTCGGGAAACGCGGCGGCGGCGAGGCAGGCCGCCGTCGCGGCGGCGACGACGGCGGTCTCGAGGAGGAAGCGGATGTTCACCGTGAACCGCGCCGCTCGCGGCCGAAGTAGCTGCACTCGCGCCTGAGCAGTTCGACGACCTCGCCGCCGGTGGCGCCCGCGGCCATGACCCGCGCCAGCTCGCCGGTGAAATGCGCCGCCGCGAGGCTGGCGCCGCCGCCCGGCGTGTGCGGACGGTGGGCGGGACCGCCGGCCGCGGCGCCGAAATCGGCGCGCGAGTCACCGAGGAAGGACAGCTCGCCCGGGGCGAGGCGGGCGTCGCCGGTGACGCGAATCACGCCGGGATAGGCTGCCGGGAAGGTCATCGCGCCGGCCGCGGGCGCGGCGGCGACCAGCAGCACGCCCGCCTCGATCGCCGCCCGGCAGGTTTCGCGCAGGGCGTCGCGGTCGTGCACGAGGCCGAAGCTCATGTTGACCGCGTGCACACGCTGCGCGATCAGCCACTCGAGGCCGGCAGTGACCACCTGCGCACTCGCCGGGCGGCGCCCGCGAAACACGCGGGCGCTGACGATTGCCGCCTGCGGCGCCCGTGACAGTACGATCTCGGCCACGGCGGTGCCATGATCGAGTTCGCCGTGCTCCGGCGCGAGTTCGCCCTCGTCGGTGAACGACGCCTGCCCGGCTACCGGCAGCCGGCCCAGGTCGACGCCGGCGTCGAGAATGCCGATCCGGACGAGCGGTGGCGCAGCCTCAACCATGGGCCGAACCGGCGCGGCCGGCGTCGAGTGACAGCACGAGATCGGCGCCGGCCAGCGTCGACGCGCGGTGGCTGATGACGATGCGGGTGCGATCGCCGAACAGCTCGTCGATGGCGGCGGTGATCTCCGCCTCGGTGGCGGCGTCCACCGAGGCCGTGGCCTCGTCGAGGACCAGCACGATCGGATCCTGCAGCAAGGCGCGCGCGATGCTGATGCGCTGGCGCTGGCCGCCCGACAGGCGCGCTCCGGCAGTGCCGATATCGGTGTCGAGTCCGTCGGGCAGCGCCTCGGCGAACTCGTCCACCCTTGCCGCGCGCGCCGCACGCGATACCTCGCCGGCATCGGCGTCGGGACTGACGTAACGGATGTTGTCGGCGATGCTGCCCGTGAACAGCACCGTGTCCTGCGCCACCACCGCCACCCGGCGCCGGAGGTCTTCGAGCCGGTACGCGCGGATGTCGCGGCCGCCGATCTCGATCACGCCTCTGTCGGGGTCGAAGTGGCGCTGCAAAAGGTCGATCAGGGTGCTCTTGCCGGCGCCGGAGGCGCCGGTGACGGCGACCTTGGCGCCGGCGGGGATGACGAAGTCCAACCCGCGGAGCACCGCCGGGCGCTCGCCGCCGTAGCCGAACCACACGTCGCGCAAGCGGACTCCGGCCGCATTCGCGACCGGCAGCGGTACCGGCTCGGCCGGCTCGGCCACCTCGGCGCGGCGCTCGCGCACCTCGCCGATGCGCTCGATGCTGACGCGGGCGCGCTGCCAGCCGACGTACAGGCCGAGCAGCGTGTGCACCGGCCCGGTGGAGCGCGCGAGGTAGGCCGAGAACGCCACCAGCGTGCCGAGCGTCAGCGATCCCTCGATCACGAGGTAGCCGCCGGCGAGGAACACGATCGCGGTCGACAGCGTGGTGACGAGCGCCGGGACGTGGCTCACCGCGTAGCCCGTCATCTGCATGCGCAGCGTGTCGCGGCGGAAGCGCTCGTTCAACTCGTCGAGGCGCGCCGACTCGCGGCGCTCGCCCGCGGCGCCCTGGATGAACCTGGCCGCGCCGAGGCGTTCGACCAGGAAGGCGGTGACGTCGCTGGCGCGCTCGCGCACCCGCCGGGTGGCGTCGGTCACGTACGGCCGGGCCCACTTCAGGAACACCGCGATGACCGGAATCAGCACCAGCGCGGCGAGGGTCAGGAGCGGGCTGAGCGAGAGCATCAATGCCAGCGCCCCGGCGAGCGCAATCGATCCGTTGACCGCGGCCAGCAGGGAGTCCACCGCGAAGCGCTGCACCTCGGCGATGTCGCCGTCGATGCGGGCGATGATCTGGCCGGGGGGCATCTCGGCGAAGAAGCGCGGCGACAGCGTCAGCAGGTGGGCGAACAGCGCGCTGCGCATGCCGAGCAGGATGCGCGAGGACAGGTCGACGTAGAGCCAGCGATTGAGCGCCCCGAGCGCGGTCGCCGCCAGCGCCAGCGCCAGCATCAGCAGGCACAGCTTCACCAGCAGGGGAAAGTCGCCGGCGAGCAGGCCGTCGTCGATGATGTAGCGGGTCACCCACGGCTGCAGCAGGCCTATGCCGGTACTGGCGAGCGACAGCAGAAGCACCAGCGCCAGGGCCGCGCGATGCGGCCCGAGCTGGTCGAAGACCCAGCGCACGCGCTCGGGGCCGCCGGCGCGGGCGCTGGATTCGCGGTTGTCTTCCGAGGTCGAGTTCCTCTCCGGCTACCGCTGGATGATGCGCAGCGACGACAGCGCCATGTTGCCGCCCGGCAGCTCGATCGAGCCGATCGGCTCCAGCGTCTCGGTGTCGTAGATGGCGATGTCGTTCATGGTGCCGCCGGCGTACAGCTCGCTGCCGTCGCTCGACACGTTCACCGCGTAGTAGGTGTGCGGCAGGTCGATGCGCTTGACGAGTTCGTCCTTGTCGAGATCGATCTTGGACAGCTGGGTGTACACGCCGTACGCCTCGTTGCGCCTGACCGGGTTGACCACGGTGGAGAAGATGATGACGGCGAAGTCCTCGTATTCCTCCATCACGAACTCGTCGGTTTCAAGGTCCAGCGTGAGCATGCCCATGGCGTAGGCGGCCGGGTCGTCGGCGGCCTTGTCGGTGCGGATGGCGAAGTAGGGCGTCGAGAACACGTCGGCCTGCTCCCACTGCGGCCACACGTCGAGCACGTCGGGCTCGGTGAAGTTCTCGCGGCCCCAGTTGCGGATCGGGTGCACGCCGATCTCGTCGCCGGTCTGCGGGTCGAGCACCACCGCGTCCCAGCCGATGGCATAGAGCTTCGAGCCGTCACCCGACAGCGCGAGGATGGCCGTTCGGCGCGGCGCCGGAAAGGTGCGCACCGGCTCGGCGCCGACGCCGTGGGAGGTGTCGTAGACGGCGACGTAGGTGTCGCCCACCTCGTACTCGCCGAGTCCCAGCTTGACCGGCGACAGGAACACGAAAAGCTCCTTGCCGTCGGGGCTGATGTCCATGCCGAACATGGCCTTGACGCGGACGTCGTCGCGGGAGAAGTCGGCGCGGAACACCTGCTCGCCGCTGTCGAGGTCGATGCCGCTGACGCTCTCCCAGCGGTTGACGATGGCGTAGCCGCGCTTGCCGTCGGGCGCGGGCGTTACCGTGAGAACGCCGGGCGCCGCATCGGGAATGGTGTAGCTCTTCTCGACGCTGCGTGCCTTGACGTCGACAAGCACCAGCTGGTCGGGCTTCTGTCCCGTCAGTATGTAGTCCGCGGCGAGCGCCGCCGGCGCCGTGCCGGCGAGTGTCACGATGAGGGCGGTCGTCAGTCCACGCATGTCGTCACCTCCTTCTCCCGTCGGCGTTGCGGCGCCTCATGTCTTCGATTTCGGATACACCGCCTGCAGCTCGCGCCAGTCGGTCTGGGCGGCGTCGGCGTCGGCGTTCCAGTCGGGGTACGTGTTGAGGGTGTCGGCCACCTGGGCCGGCCACCAGCACGGGTCCGAGCAGCCGTACAGGTCGGCCTCCATGGGCTGGCACAGCCCGGCCACGCCGCCGAACGGGTCGACCTCCCAGCCGGGATCGAGCGTGCTCGAGCAGCCGGCCACGGTCTGCATGGTGTACACCTCTTCGGCGGCGCCATTGTCGAGCGCGTCGCTCAGCTTTCCGGCCTTGGGATTGACGGATTTCAGGCGTCTCATTGGATGGCCCTCCTGGGTGTGACATGTCGATCGAAGAAGTCCGGCCGACCGGCGGCGATGTCGGCGTACACGCCGATGCCGAAGTCGACCCAGTCGCGCAGGATGTCGCAGTAGTGATACGTCGGCCTGAGCGGATCGTTGAAGTGGGCGTAGGACTCGTGGTAGCAGCCGCCGGCGCACAGGTTGCGGATGCGGCAGGTGGCGCAACCGCGGTCCGAGCGGTCGGCCGCCTTCGCCAGGAAGTCGCCGAGGGCGCGCTTGTCGATGCCGTCGTCGACCGTGCCGTACGTCGGCATCTTCGAGCCGGTGAAGCGGTGGCACAGGTTCAGTCCGCCGTCCTTGTCCACCGCCAGCATGCCGATGCCGGCGCCGCAGGGCAGCACCTTGCGGGTGCCCTGGTGCAGGTCGGTCATGAGCTGGTGCATGTTGGAAAAGCCGTTGTTCCTGCCGGCTAGGGCATCGGCCCGGTACTCGAGGCCAAGCTTTTTCATCTCGTCGAACACCTGCTTGAGCTCGGCGCCGTCGAGGGCGAAGGCGTCGCCGGTTTCGCTGGTGACCGGTGCGTAGCCGACCTCGTGAAAGCCGATCTCGCGCTTCAGGTGCCGGTGGATCTCGACCACGGCGGTGTTGCCCTTCGTGAGCGTCACCCGCGCGCCGACGGGCCTTGCGGTGTAGCGCTCGAGCAGCATGCGCACCTTCGCGCTCACCGTGTCGTAGGTGCCGCGGCCGCCGACGGTGAGGCGGTGGCGGTCGTGCAGTTGCTTCGGCCCGTCCATGCTGACGGCGATGCTGAAGCGCTCGGCGTTGAACCAGTCGACGGTATCGGGCTTGAGCAGTGTCGCGTTGGTGGTGATCGAGTAATCCGGTGTCTTGCCGAGCGCCTCGCAGCGGCGGTTGGTGTAGTCCACCACCTGGCGGATCAGCGGAAGGTTGGACAAGGGCTCGCCGCCGAAGAACACCACGTTGACGCGCTCGCGCGCGGCGCCCTCGGCGAGCAGCAGGTCGATGCTCTTGCGCGCTGTCTCGAAATCCATGCGCTGTCCCGCGGCGGGCGTGGCGAGGTCTTCCTTGTAGCAGTACGAGCAGCCGAGGTTGCAGCCGGTGTTGACGTTGAGCACGATGGTGCTCAGGGGGTAGTTGTCGATGACGAGGTCGCGCTTCGGCGTGTTCCGCGTGCGGCCGCTGACGATGTCGAGGTCGATGAAGTCGGCCAGCGCGTCGCTCACCGCCTCGGCGCCGTAGCTGCCGGCAAGGCGCGCGCGGATGTCGTCCTCGGTGGCCTCGGGGGTGTCGCCGAAGCAGTCGAGCACCGCACCGCCGACCTCGTCGAGGTCGAACAGCGCCGTCGTCGGAATGTGAAACAGCATGCGACGACCGTCCGGCACCCGGACCAGGTGCAGGTTGTCGGCGACGAGGTGCAGTGCCGTCATGTGCGGCTCTCCCGTGCTGCAGGCGCTAGCGAATCGGCGGATCGATCCAGCGCTGCACCGTCACCACGAGGTGCGCGGTGCCGCTGATCTCGGCGCCGCCCTCTGTCACCGTCGCCTTGACCGCCAGGTCGCCGACGTTGTTGGTGTCGTACTGGCGCTCGGGGTTGAGGCCGGCCTCGGCGGGCATGAACAGGCCGCTGGCGGCGTCCATGCTGCCGGCGTAGCGCGCGTCCTCCTGCGCGGCCGCCACCTCGGTGTAGGGTTCCACCGACCAAGTCGCCGGCACCACGCCGATGCGCATGTCGTCGTCGGTGCCGGCCTCGCCGTCGGCGCCGTTGGCAAAGGCGACGGCGTCGAACTGCGCCGGCACCGGCGGCAGCGGGCCGCCCCCGCCGCCGACGCGGGCGATGGTGTTGGCCGGTTCGACGCGCACGCTGTCGATGGTCCGGAACACGGCCAGCGCGGCACTTGCCGTCGCATCGCCGACCGCCACGTCGCGGCGGCCGGCCGCGGCGTCATCGGCCGCGCGGGCCCGCACCACGACGCGCCCGGCGTCGGCCGACACTGTCTCGACCACCTCGACGCCGTCGCCCAGGTTCACGTCGTCGCCAAGGCCGAGGCCGTGAATGGCGATCTCTCCGGTCTCGCCGGCGCGCAGGTACTCGGGAATCACCGCGACGATGGCCGGGCCCGCGCGGGTGCCGGCCAGGGTGCCGCCGTCGACGTCGTTGGCCTCGTCGAACCAGCGCCCGGCGAGGCCGTTGCCGTCCTCGCTCACCGCGAACACCTGGTGGATGGTCGCGCCGTCCATCTCCACGCTGCCGCGCCACTCGTAGCCGGTGTAGACGATGGCGTTGCCGCTGCCGCTCACGGTGCGCCCGTCGGCGTGGTTGACGGTCATCTCTACGGCGTAGCGGTCGTCGTCGCCACCGGTGACGCGCAGGGTTCCCTCGAACGGCCCCTCGCCGGCGGCGTGGCCGGCGATGCGCCATTCGCCCGAAAGATCGGCATGATCACGCCCCACCCAGTCGGACCAGGCGTCGGTCTCGTAGGGATAGAGTTCCGCGAGCGCCTTCGGCATCTCGGTGGAGGCGATCTCCCACCAGTTGCGGTCGCGGCCCAGGGCCTGGTACTCGGTGGTGGGGTACTGGCCGAGATGGAAGTGGGTGAGCTTGAGCCACTCGTCCTCGGTGCGCCGCTGCAGGGCGACGCGCGCATAGGTGTGGCAGCGGGCGCACATCTCGGCGACCGCGCCGTCCTCCGGCTCCTCGACCACGCCGGGAGTACGCTCGAGGACGTAGCGCCACGACGCGGTCTCGGACGGAGCGAGTCCCCGGGTGTCGGCCAAGTGCTTGACCAGCGCGGCGCGCTCACCCTCGCCGTACTTGACGCCGTGGATGAGCATCATGCGAATCAGCGTCATGTCCCAGCCTTCGGGCGTGCGCCGCGAGTCCTTGATGCGCTCGAGTCCGTCGTCGCTGCGGGCGTGGCAGGCGCTGCACTTGCTGGTGAGCAGTTCTTCGCCGGTGGCGGCGAGGGCGGCGGGAAGCGAGACGAGGCTGGCGGTGACGATCAGCGCGACAACCGATGATCGATGCGCGTTCGACATCAACATGAGCTGCTCCTCCGTGGCGCGCTTTGGTTGTGTTCGCGCACGCGACGCGCGAATCGCCCACGGGCGCCGCGCGCCGGCCGCCGGCGGACTTTGCGGATCATTATACGAGGTTTCCCGGCGGCGGCAACGAGTGCCCGCGTTGCCGCCGTACGGCTGCCGACGAGCGGCGCCCGGCGCGTGACGAGCGGGTCGGTCGGTGCCGGGGCGGGTTTCAGGCCGGCTCGACGAGTCCGCGACTCCTCAGCCAAGCCAACGCCACCTCGACGTCGTCCCGGGGCAGGCTGAGGCGCCTGGCGGCGGCGCCGGCGGGGTCTGCGGTGCCCTCGACGGCCGCGTCGACCGTCTGCCACAACTCGGCCAATGGCACGGCCGCGACCCGCCAGATGCCGCGCGGGTGGTCTGCGGTGACCACCACGTCGCGCTCGACCACGAAATCGTCGGCGGACACCGGCCGCTTCTCGATGCGCGGCCTCGCGGTTCCGGGCGCCTCGTGTGCGGGAGCCTCGTCGGGCCACGCTCGGCGTTCGCGCCAGAAGGGGTGATCGGCATAGCGGCGCTCGGTACGATAGAAATCGCGCCCGGTGCGCGCCAGGCGCGAGAAATCCGCGTGCAGCTTCTCGCGGTAGAAGCGCTCGGCGAGGGCGGTGTGCTTCGGTCGGCGCAGGGCGGTATTGATTGCCGGCGCCAGCGCCAGCGCCCCGGCGACGGCCTCGAAGATGCCGTGGCCGGCGAGGGGATCGACCGCGAACGCCGCATCGCCCACCCGCGCCATGCCGTCCTCCATCACCACGTGCCGCACGGCGGTCGCGGCATCACGCACGTGCACGCGGTCAAGCGGCACCAGCGAGGCCAGGAAGTCCGCCTCGGGGGCGTAGCATGACAGGATGTCGTCGTAGAACCGCTCGAGCGCGCGCCGCGGCGGCAGCGCTCCGCGCTCGGCCGACACGAACACCTGGGCGAGCACCCGGGACTCCCCGTCCACGGCAAGCCACGCCCAGCCGCCGGCAGAAGTGAACACCATGGTGCCCGGCTCGTGCGCCGTCGACGTGCGAAAGCGGCGGGCGAGGGCGTACGTCGCCGGTCCCGAGGTCCAGTCGGCCGCGCCGCGCCGCGTCGAGCGGCCGCGGGCGTCGACCAGGAAGTCGGCGGTGATGTCCGGCTCGGTGCGCCCGGCCGCGGTCAGCGCGAGCCGCCAGCCGCGGGCCGTGCGCGCCGGCAGGCGCGCCGTGGCCGCGATCACGTCGACCCCGTGGCGGGCGGCATCGGCGAGCAGGGCGGTGTCGAAGGAGGGGCGTTCGACGATCCATTCCCGGTTCGCGTCGCGGCGCTCGCCGTTCCACGCCGCCACCCGGCGCACGTGCGGACCGACGGCATCGAGCGCCGCTTCGAAGCCGGCGAATTCCAGTCCCTTCAACGCCCGTTCGGACACGCCCTCGACGGCACGGAAGCGGCGCGGGCGGTTGACAAGCACCACGGCGAAGCCGAGATCGGCCAGCCGCGCCGCCAGCACGCTGCCGGCCGGGCCGCCTCCCAGGACGGCGATGTCGACGTGGGATGAATGTGCCTGCATTGCCTGCCTGCGTTTCGCAGTGGAGTCGGCCTGCCGTCGCAACCGGCGATATGGAACCCGGTCGCGCGCCGCCCGGAGAGTATAGCGCCGCCGCGTCGTCAGTCCACGCCGTCGCCGGCGGCGGAGCGCTCGCGCCGCCACTCGTCGACCTCTTCCAGCACTACCCGGATGAAGGCCTCGGCCGCCGGTGTAAGGCGGGTGCCGCGAAGCTTGACGATGCCGACGTCGCGAAACACCCGCGGCAGGGTGATCGGCACCGTCTTGAGCAGCGGCTGGCTCAGCATGGACACCGCCATCGACGGCAGCGCCGTCACGCCGAGGCCGGCCTCGACCATGCCGCCGAGGGTGAAGTGATGGCGCGCCTCGAGCAGCGGCGTCACCTTGAGGGACTGGGCGCCGAGCGCCGACTCGAGGATGCCACGGACGTTCGACTCACGGTTCATGGTCAGAAACGGTGCCCGGGCGAGGTCGCGCAACGAGACGCTGCGCCGGCGCGCCCAAGGATGGTCGCGCGGTACCACGGCGACGTAGGGATCGCGGGCGATGGGTTCGAACTCGAACTCGGCGCCGGCCGACGGCTGCGGGCCGATGCCGATGTCGGCCTGGCCGCGCGCGAGGTGCTCGTAGACTTCGGCCGCGACCACGTCGTTCACGGTCAGCGTGATCCCCGGGAACAGGCCGCGAAAACGCGCCAGCGCCCGCGGCAGCAATCGCGATGCGATGGTCGGTACGCACGCGACCAGCACGCGCCCGCGTTCCAGCGCCGCCTCGTCCTTCAGCTCCGCGACAAGGTCGCCGAGCTCCGCCAGCAGGCGCTGGGCCCTGGCCCGGAAGCGTTCCCCGGCAGCGGTGACACGTACCCGCCGGGTGGTGCGATCGAGCAGCGGCATGCCCAGTTCCTCCTCGAGCTGCTGCACGTGCGCGGTGACCGCCGGCTGCGACAGGTGCACGCGTTCCGAAGCGCGGCGGAAGCTGCCGGATTCGGCCACGGCGAGAAAGGTGCGAATCTGGCGGAGCGTGATATTGTTCATTAAGGCCGAATAGTATATTCAATCTTTAAAATTGTCTTGGTCAATTCCTGGTGCTTCAATAAGCGGCGAATCAGGGCCCCGAGCGAAGGGTTCGCCGACGCACGATTGACGGAGAAGAGGATGTGAGCGATACGCTCCTGATCACGAACCAGGACATGCCGGGCCTGGCCACGACCGCGGAATACATCGATGTCATCGAACGGGCCTATCTCGAGCACGGCCAGGGCGTGGCACAGGAACTGCCGCGGCGGCGCATCTACCACCCGCGCGCCGAACCGCCCGACCACTACTACTGGTTCAACGAGATGGCCGGGGTGGTGCCGGGCATGCGCAGCATGGGACTGCGGGTCAACTCGGCCACAGTCAACGTGGCGCGCAAGCGCGGCAATGCCCGCCTCGGCTTTCCGGGCGCCTTCTCCGCGCTGATCTTCCTGTTCGATACCGAGAGCAACGAACTCCTCGCCATCCTCCAGGACTTCTTCATCAATCCACTGAGGGTAGCCGCCACCAGCGCCATCGTCAGCCGGCGACTGGCACGCGACGACTCGAAGGTCATGGGCCTGTTCGGTTCCGGCACCCAGGCCCTGCTGCAGGTGCAGTGCCATCTCGCGGTGATGGACCTCGACGAGATCCGCGTGTACAGCACGCGCAAGGAACGACGAGAAAACGTCGCCGTCCAGATCACCGAGGCCACCGGCGTTCGCGCCGTCGCCGTCGACAGTCCCCGCGACGCCGTCGCCGGCTGCGATATCGTCACCACCGCGACCAGTTCCAACGAGCCGGTGTTCGATGGCGCCTGGCTCGAGAAGGGCACTCACGTCAACACCATGATCGGCAGCGACTACTTCCTGCCGCGCCGCGAAACCGACGACGAGACGGTGCTTGCGAGCGACATCATCGTCGTCAACTCGCGCGAGTCGGTGCGCCTGGACAAGCAGCCGGAGTTATATCCGCACCTGATGCGCGGCACGCTGTCGTGGGACGACATCTACGAGATCGGCGAGCTGTTGGTCAGGCGCCGACTCCACGGCCGCTCGACCAGCGAGCAGATTACATATCACAACAACAACGTCGGCATGGGCATCCAGTTCGCGGCCGTCGGCCGCTTGATCTACGAGCGCGCGCTCGAGCGCGGTGTGGGTCACAGGGTCGATTCGCGTTTCTTCATGCAGTACGACGACGACCTGCGCGCCATTCGCGACACAGCGTTCCTCGGCAAGGCGGCCGAGAGTGGTGTCACCCGGGCGGCGGGGCAGTAGAGCGATGGAGTACGCCGACGGGCATTTCCGTTACCCCCTGGCCGCGCCGAGCGCAGTCAAACCGCTTACCGGCCTGCGGGTTATCGATGCCGGCAACATGGTGGCGGCACCGTTCGCCACCGTGCTGATGGCCGATTTCGGCGCCGAGGTCATCAAGATCGAGCATCCCGAGCACGGCGACGGCCAACGCGGCCTCAAGCCGTTCAAGGACGGCGTGCCCCTGTGGTGGAAGAACATCGCCCGCAACAAGCAGTGCATCACCCTCAACCTCGGCCGCCCCGAGGGCGCCGAGGTGTTCCGTGACCTCGTCGCCGACGCCGACGTGGTGGTGGAGAACTACCGGCCGGGCACCTTCGAGCGCTGGGGCCTTGGCTGGGACACCCTGCACGCGATCAACGAGCGGCTGGTGATGTTGCGCATCTCCGGCTTCGGCCAGAGCGGTCCCTACCGCGAGCGCCCCGCCTTCGGCCGCGTGGCCGAGGCCATGAGCGGGTTGTCACACCTGATCGGCGAGCCCGACGGGCCGCCGATGTCCCCGGGCTACCCGCTCGGTGACCTGATCGCCGCGCTGTTCGGGGCGTACTCGGTGATGGTGGCGCTGCACCACCGCGACAACGCCGGCGGCAAGGGCCAGATGATCGACCTGGCCCTCTACGAGGCGGTGTTCAGGCTGCTCGACTTCGATCCGATCGAGTATGATCAGCTGCGCTCGATTCACACGCGCACCGGCAACCGGGTCGCCTACGCGGCGCCGAGTTCCACCTTCCGTACCCGCGACGGCAAGTACCTCACCCTGGCCGCCACCACCCAGCGAATCTGGGAGCGGCTTTGCCGGGCGCTCGAGCGCGAGGACCTGCCGGCGGACCCGAGGTTCACCGACAACCGCGGGCGGGTTGAGCACTCCGTCGAGATCAACGGCATCGTCGAGGAGTGGATCGCCGAGCGCAGCCGCGACGAGGTGGCGGCGCGATTCGACGCGTGCGAGATCCCGTACTCGGTCATCTACGACATCAGCGACGTGTTCCGCGACGCCCACTACCTGGCCCGCGAGGCCATGGTACGCGTGCCCGACCCCGATCTCGGCGAGGCCGTAGTGCACAACGTTGTGCCGAAGTTCTCCGCCACCCCCGGGTCGGTCGAGTCCCTCGGCGCCGCCCTCGGGGCGCACAACGAGGCGGTCTACTGCGACCGCCTGGGTTATTCGCCGGAGAAGGTTCGCCGGCTCAGGGAAGAGGGCGTGATATAGGGCGAGGGACCGGCATAACGCAATCGCACGACTATTACACTGTGGAGGACAAGGCAATGATGAGAAAGACCGTTCGCACCGCCGTCGCCGCGCTGGCGCTCGGAACCCTGGCCGCCACGGCGGCCGCCCAGGATCCGTACCGCTGGACCCTGTCCGGCGCCAGTCCCGAGGGGCTGTGGTCGATGCTGGGGGCAGGCGTCGACACCGCCCTTCGCGCCAGTTACGACGGCTCGGTGGTGACCTACCAGACCTCCGGCGGCGGGCTGGCGAACGTCGCCGTGCTCAACCAGGGCAATGCCGACCTCGGCATCGTGCACAACATCGAGCTCAAGGTGGCCGTCGACGGCACCGAGCCGTTTCAGCAGCCGGTGACGAGCCTGCGTGCCATCGCCGTGCTCTACAACTGGGCGCCCATGCAGATGGTGATGACGAAGAGCTTCATGGAAGAGCACGGCATCTCCGGCATGCGCGACATCGCCGAGAAGAAGCCGCCGGTCCGCATCGCGGTCAACCAGCGCGGTAACATGGTGCAGGAGATGAACAAGCAGATCCTCGCCGCCTACGGCATCACCTACGAGGACATCGAGTCCTGGGGCGGGCAGGTGGTCTACGCTCCAGGCGGCGACATGGCCAACCTGTTCAACGATCGGCGCATCGACATGGCCGGCAACGGCGTGTTCGTCCCGTATCGCTACTTCAGCCGCGTTGCCGAGAACATGGAGCTCGACATCCTTCCGCTCGACGAAGACGTGATCGAGAGCGTGGCCGCGTCGACCGGCGCCGATCCCTACGTGATCGAGGCCGGCGGTTACGAGTGGCTGGATCACGAGGTGCCCACCGTGGCGCTCAGCGCGGTGCTGGTCGCGAGCGAGCGCATGTCCGACGACGACGCCTACAACCTGACGCGGGCCCTTGTGGAGAACCTCGACAAGGTCAGGGGCGTGCACAAGTCCATGGCCGCGCTCACCCCCGAGTTGATGGCTTCATTGACCGTCGCGCCCTACCACGCGGGCGCCGAGAAGTACTATCGCGAAGCCGGGTTGATGGACTGAGCGCCGGCCGACCTGGTATCCCAGCTATGTCGAGTGATTCCGGCGACGCGCCTCTCAAGGGCGCAATGGCCCTGCTGTTCGCGGTCGGGGCGAGGCGTGAGCCGGATGGTCCGATGGGGGCCATCGTGTCCCTCCTGGCGCTCGGCGTCTCTCTCTGGGTACTTTACGCCGCCACGTTCGCGATCATCGATCCGCTGGCGCTGGCGGCGATTTTTCTTTGTTTCATGCTGGCGCTGCTGTTCCTGGTCGTGGCCGCCACGCCCGGCTCGCAGCGCTCGCAGCCGCCGCTCGCCGATGTCGTGCTGGCGCTGGCGGCGCTCGCCTGCGGCGTGTACTTCGTGCTCGAGTCGGGCCGAATCGTCACCCGCATCTCGCTGCTCGATCCGCTCGCCACGGGCGACATCGTGGTCGGCGCCGTGCTCACGGCGCTGGCCGTGGAGGCGACGCGGCGCACGGTGGGCCTCGCGCTCACGCTGATTGTGGTCGCCATGCTCGCCTACAACCTGTGGGGCGACCGCCTGCCGGGCCTGATCGGCCACGGCCCTATCGGCTTCCAGCACTTCCTCGACCAGACCATCTTCACCACCAACGGCATCTTCGGCGCGCCGGTGCGGGTCGCTGCAACCTACGCGTTCCTGTTCGTCACCTTCGGCACCATCCTGGAGCGCGCCGGCGGCAGCGAGTTCTTCTTCAACCTTGCCGCTTGCGTCAGCGGGCGCACGGTCGGCGGACCGGCCAAGGTGTCAGTCTTTTCGTCCGCGTTATACGGAATGGTTTCGGGCAGCCCGACCTCGGACGTGGTGACCACCGGCTCGATCACCATTCCCATGATGCGCCGCCTCGGCTACCCGCGCTCGCTGGCAGGTGCGATCGAGGTCGCCGCCTCGACCAGCGGCGGACTGATCCCGCCGGTGATGGCGTCGGCTGCGTTCATCATGGTGGAGATCACGGGCATCCCCTACCTGACCATCGCCAAGGCGGCCCTGTTGCCGGCGGGACTCTACCTGCTCGGCGTGTTCATCCAGGTGCACCTGTTGTCGAAGCGGCTGGGCCTGGCGCCGATGGACGCCGCCGACGTGCCGCGGCTCATGCCCACGCTGCGCGACGGCGGGTTGTTCATCGTGCCCCTGGCGGCGCTGGTCGGCGCCCTGTTCATCGGCTACTCGGCAACGATGGTGGCCGTTGTCGGCATAGCTAGCGTCATCGTGGTCGCCATGATGCGCCGCAAGACCCGGCTCGGGCCGCTGTCGCTGGCCTCGGCGCTGATCCTCGCCTGCCGGCGCATGGTGCCGGTGGCGGCGGCGTGCGCGGCCGCGGGACTGGTGGTGGGAGGGATCAGCATGACCGGCCTGTCCGGCAAGGTGTCGATCCTGATCCTGGAACTGGCCGGCGACGGCATGGTGATGTCCCTGATCCTGGTGGCCGTGCTGGCGATCCTTCTCGGGATGGGCATGCCCACGCCGAGCGCCTACATCATGGCGGCGGTGCTTACCGCACCGTTCCTGATCGACCTCGGTCTCACGCCGCTGACGGCGCACATGTTCCTGCTGTTCTTCGCGGTGCTGTCCGCGTTGACGCCCCCGGTCGCTGTGGCCGCCTTCGCCGCCTCGTCCCTGGCCGAGGCCAATCCGCTGGCGATCGCCGGGCGTGCGGTGCTGCTGGCCCTGCCGGCCTTCATCATTCCGTTCATTTTCGCCTTCAGGCCGGAGCTACTGGGCCAGGGCGAGGCCGGGCAGATTGCGCTGGCTGCGGTGAGCGCCGCCATCGGCGTCGCCGCCGTGGCAGTCGCGGTGGCGGGCTACCTCGACCGGCCGCTATCGTGGGTGGCGCGGCTCGGGGCCCTGGCGGGCGGGCTGCTGCTGATGATTCCCGGGCTTGCGACCGATATCGCCGGGCTTGTGCTGGCGGCGGCGATCATCGTCACGGGTGTCGTGCGCCGGCGCGCGTCGACCCTGAGTCGCGCGGAGCGTCCTGATGAATCGTGACGTGCTGACCGTCGCCGTCGACCGCTACGACCGCCACGCGCCGTTGTTCACCGGTGCGGTGGCGCCGCCGCCGGGGCTCGACGTCCGCTTTCTCGAGGTCGGCATGGACCCGCCGCGCCGCCATGGCGTCGACCGCCACCGGCGCATGCTGGTCGAACGCGAGTTCGACGCCGCCGAGGTGTCGCTGGCGTCGTACCTGGTGGCCCGCAGCCAGGGGATGGAGGACCTCGTGGCGCTGCCCGTGTTTCCGCGGCGCCTGTTCAGCCAGAACCACGTGTTCGTGAGCTCGCGCTCGGACATCCGCTCGCCCGCCGACCTTGCCGGCCGCCGGGTCGTGATCTGGGCGTTCCAGGTAACCATGTCGGTATTGGCCAAGGGCGACCTCGAGCGCGACCACGGCGTCGACTGGCGCAGCGTTCACTGGCTGACCCAGAATCCCGAGGAGATCGATCGGGACTACGGCGCCGGGGTGCGCATCGAGCGGCTGCCGGGCGGCTACGACGTGGTCGCCGCCCTGCGCGCGGGCGAGGTGGACGCTTTCATCAATCCGCACCCGCCGGAGGCGGTCATGACGCCCGGCGGCGGCATCGAGCGGTTGTTTCCCGACTGGAGCGAGACCACGCGCGCCTACTTCCGCCGTCACGGCTACTTTCCCATCATGCACGTTCTGGCGGTCAAGGCCGAGCGCCTCATGCGACGCCCGGAGCTGGCGGGCGAGCTGGTGCGCATGTTCGACGAGGCCCGCGACATCGCGCGGGCGTGCTACGTCGACCCCGGCTACTCGATGATCATGCACGCGCGCAACACGCTGGAGTACGAGTTCAGCCACTACGGCGCCGATCCGTGGTCGTCCGGGATCGAGCCCAACCGGCGCAACCTCGAGGACTTCATCGGCTATTGCGTTGACCAGCGGCTGCTTGGCGGGCCGCTCGCCGTCGACGAGATATTTCACCCGGTCTGACGGTCGCCGGGTTCACGGCCCGTCCGGGGCAAGCTGATCCGCGTCAAGGTCCGCGACTCCTGCGCGCTATAACATGAGCGCTTGGATCGTCAAGCGGACACGCGCCATGACAGAGACCGAGATCACCTTCAAGGGCATGGACGCCAGCGACGCGCTGCGCGCGGATATCGAGAAGCACGCGGAGAAACTCGCGCAGTTCGAGCCGGACATCTTCAAGTGCCACGTCGTGGTGGCGCCGTCGGAGCATCGCCACCATCACGGCAATCGCTACGCCGTGTCGGTTCGCGTCACCCTCCCCGGTGGAGAACTGGTGTCCTCTCACGAGGCCGCGGGCGAACGCAGCCACGCCCACGAAGATGCCTACGTCGCCGTGCGCGACGCCTTCGACAACATGCGCCGGCAACTCCAGGACCAGCGCCGCATCCGCCAGGGCCAGGTCAAGCGCCACGAGTAGCGCCTGCCGCCCGGCGCCCGTCAGGGCGACGCCGGATCCAGATCCACGCGATACAGTTCGCCGCTGCTACGGTCCATCAGACGCACGGTCATCCGTGCGGACTCGCCGTCGATGTCCACGAGGCCGAAGAACTGCAGGCCGTCCGAGGGCGGCAGGTTGACGCCCCGCTCGGGCGGCGGCGTCTTCTGGAACACGACCTCGGGGCCGAAGGTCATGTCCAGCTCGTTGGGTCCGAAGGTGCCGGCGTGGATGGGTCCGGAGACGAACTCCCAGAACGGCGTGAAATCACCGACTGCGGCGCGCTCGGGGCTGTAGTGGTGCGCCGCGGTGTAGTGCACGTCAGCGGTCAGCCAGACGACATTGTCGATGCCGCGCGCGTGGATGAATCGCAACAGCTCGGCAAACTCGTGTTCGCGGCCGAGAGGCGCGCCGTGATCGCCGTTCGCGACCGCATCGGCGCCGCGCCGCGCACGCCAGTCGTCCCACACGACGACGCCGATCGGCTGCTCGACGGCGATGACCTTCCAGGCGGCGGTCGAACGCGACAGGGCGTCCTTCAGCCAGTCGAGCTGGGCGGCGCCGAGCAGGCGCGTGGGCTCGCCGGGTTCGGGTTCCCGGGACGGGCCGTTGGCGCCGCGGTACGAGCGCGTGTCCAGCACGAACAGGTCCAGCAGCGGTCCGTAGCCGATTCGCCGGTGGATCCGGCCCGGCGCGGCGGGGTCGAGTCGTACCGGCGTCATCTCGCCGAAGGCGTGGCGGGCGCGGGCGGCGAGCAGGCGGATGTCGCGCACCGAGTATCGCCCGTCGGCGGCCAGGTCGATGCCGTCGGACCAGTTGTCGACGACGTCGTGGTCGCTCCATGCGAACACCGTGGGGAGGCGGGCGTTCATCGTCAGCAGGTGGGCGTCGTTGAGGTTGTACTTGAAGCGGCCGCGGAACTCGGCCACGGTCTCGGCCACCTTGTCGACACCCTCGACGACGAGGTTGTTCCAGGTGCCGCCGTCGGGCATCGCCTGGCGCGGCGCGATGGGATTGTCGGCGTAGATGGCGTCGCCCGAGTGCAGGAAGAAGTCCGGCTCGTGCCGTGCGATCTCGGCGTAGGTCTGCATGCCGCCGCGCGACGGATCGATGCCCCAGCCCTGTCCGGCGGTGTCGCCGGACCAGGCGAAGCGCACGCTGCGCCGCGTATCCGGCGCGGTGCGAAGGCGGCCGGTCACCGGTTCCGAGCGGCCCCGACCGCTGGCGAAGTCCTCGAAGACGACCCGATAGAAGATCTGCTGCCCCGGTGGCAGGTCCGTGATCAGCCGTTTCATGACGAAGTCGTGCTGCGGCAGCACGTCGACGGGCGCAAGGCGACGGGCGTCGATGAACGTATCGCTCGTCGCCACCTCCACCAGCGCGCGGGCGGGCTGGTCGGCGCGTGCCCAGATCACTGCCGAGCCGGTGTCGACATCGCCGGAGGCGACTCCGTGCGTGATGTGCGGCCGGGTCGCGGCCCGGCTCAGCGCCGGAGCGGCGAGCACGATGCCCGCGCTCTCGATGAACCGGCGGCGGGTGATGGCCATGGCGGTGTTCGCGCTACACGTGGATGGACAGCGGTTCCTCGTCCATCAGCGCGGCCTGTTCGCGCAGGTCGAGGATGTGCTGCTCGAAGGCGCGCCGGCCGGCGAACCACGGGAACGCCCGCGGGAAGGCCGGGTCGCTCCAGCGACGGGCGATCCACGCGTAGTAATGCATGAGGCGCAGCGTGCGCAGGGCCTCGACGAGGTGCAGTTCGCGCGGCGGGAAGTCGCGAAAGTCGCTGTAGCCTGAAAGAAGCGCGTCGAGTCCGGCGGTGCGCTCGGCGCGGTCGCCGGCGAGCAGCATCCACAGGTCCTGGACCGCCGGCGCCATGCGCGCGTCGTCGAGGTCGACGATGTGCGGCCCCTCGTCGGTCCAGAGGATGTTGCCGATGTGAAGGTCGCCGTGGGCGCGCAGCAGGACCACGTCGCCGGCGCGCTCGTAGCACCAGCGAATGCGCTGGAGAAGGTCCTCGGCGAGCGAGCGATACGGCAGCTCCAGCTCCGCCGGCAGCATGCCGGATTCGAGCAGGAACCGGTACGACTCCTCGCCGAACGTCGTCACGTCCAGGGTCGGCCGGTGAGCGAAGTCGCGCGTGGCGCCCACCGCGTGGATGCGGGCGAGGAAGCGTCCCAGGATCTCGAGCTGGTCGAGGTCGTCCGGCTCCGGCGCGCGGCCCCCGGCACGCGGGAACAGCGAGAAGCGGAAGGCGCCGTGGCGATGCAGGGTGCGTCCGTCGGCGTCGGCGAGGGGGGCGACGACCGGGATCTCCGCCTCGGCGAGTTCACGGGCGAACTCGTGCTCCTCGGCGATCGCCTCGTCGCTCCAGCGGTGCGGTCGGTAGAACTTGACGATCAGCGGTTCGGCGTCCTCCAGCCCCACCTGGTAGACCCGGTTCTCGTAGCTGTTCATCGCCAGCAGGCGGCCGTCCGCGCAATAGCCGAGCGACTGCACGGCGTCGAGTATCTGGTCCGGCCCGAGCTCGCTGTAGCGCAGGGCCTCGTCGTTGGCCACGATGTTCATGACCGTGGATTATCACACGACGCCGCCGCCGGCAACGGCGCCGCGTCGCGCCGCGGGCGCTACTCGACGAGAACCAGGGTGTCGGCCGGTCGCCAGCCGATGGTGGCGGCGTCGCCGGCGGCGAGGCGCATGTGGTCGCGGCTTCGGTTCGGAATCGTGGCGCTGACTTCCAGTCCCGACTCGGTGACGGCGAAGACGTGGCTCTCGCTGCCGTGATAGGCGATGTTGCGGATGGTCACCGGGACCGCGAACAGGCCGTCGCGATCCTCCCCGGGGGTGAGCAGCCGCATCTTCTCGGGGCGCACGGCCACGCTCAGCGCCCCGGCGGCACGCTCCGGGTGCGGCACGTTCAGGCTGCCGAGGCCGTCGACGTCGATCGTCAGCGAGTCGTTGGCGAAGCCGTTCGCGCGCGCCTCGAACACGTTCATCTTGCCGATGAAGTCGGCCACGAAGCGGCTGCAGGGATATTCGTACAGATCGACCGGCGAGGCGATCTGCCGTACCCGGCCGTTCTCCAGCACGGCGATGCGGTCGGCCATGGACAACGCCTCGTCCTGGTCGTGGGTGACGATGACGAAGGTGATGCCGACGGTGGCCTGCAGTTTCACCAGTTCGAGCTGCATGGCCTCGCGCAGCTTGGCGTCCAGCGCCGACAGCGGCTCGTCGAGCAGCAGCACCTTGGGCCGCTTGACCAGCGCACGCGCCAGCGCCACGCGCTGCCGTTGTCCGCCCGAGAGCTGGTCCGGCTTGCGCGCGGCGAAGGCCTCCATCTGCACCAGTGCCAGCGCCTCCATGACCCGTTCGCGAATCTCGATCTTGGGCGTCGACGTCACTTTCAGACCGTAGCCGACGTTGTCGAACACGGTCATGTGCGGGAACACGGCATAGGACTGGAACACCATGTTCACCGGCCGCCGGTTGGGCGCCACGTCGGCCATGTCCTGGCTGTCGATGAGAACCTGCCCCGAAGACGGCACCTCGAAGCCGGCGATCATGCGCAACAAGGTGGTCTTGCCGCAGCCCGAGGGGCCGAGCAGGGCGAAGAACTCGCCTTCGGCGATGTCGATGCTGACATGGTCGACGGCGGTGACGCCGCCGAAGCGCTTGACCGCGTCGCGTACGCTGATGATGGTTCTGCGTTCGTTCATTGACCGATTTGCCAGTTGCTTGGTCTCCCGCCCCCTCAGTCCGTGGTGCGGCGGTTCTGCAATACCAGTGCGATTGTGGTGAGCACCAGGGTGATCGCGATCAGGATGGTCGATGCCGCGTTGACCTCCGGCGTCACCGAGAAGCGCACCATCGAGTACACCTTCACCGGGAAGGTGACCGTGTCCGGGCCCGAGGTGAAGAAGGTGATGACGAAGTCGTCCAGCGACAGGGTGAAGGCGAGCAGCGCGCCCGCCACCAGGCCCGGCTTCATGTACGGGATCATGATGTCGCGGAAGACCTGCCACTCGGTGGCGCCGAGGTCGCGCGCCGCTTCTTCCTGCTCGCGGTTGAAGTTGGCCAGGCGCGCGCGCACCACCACCGCGACGAACGGGAAGCTGAAGGAGATGTGGGCGATGGTGATGGCGCCGAGGTTGAACGGCCAGGTCAGTCCGCTCGGCCAGCCGATGCGGCTGAAGAAGGCCAGCATGGCGACGCCCATGCAGATCTCGGGAATGACGATGGGCAAGGTCATGGCGCCCTCGTAGGGCGCCTTGCCCGGAAAGCGGAAGCGCCACAGCTTGAGCGCCACCAGCGCCCCGAGCACGGTACTGACGACGGTACTGAAGAAGGCGATGGTCAGCGAGTTGACGAAGGCCTCGATCAACCCGGCGTTGTTGAACGCCTTCTCGTAGTACTCGAGGGTGAAGCCGCGCCAGACGATGTTGCGGCGGCTGTCGTTGAAGCTGAACGCGACCAGTGTGACGATGGGCGCGTACAGGAACACGAACGTCGCCAGCAGGATCAGCCGCATCCAGGCGCGGCGCGTGTACTCGAGCGGCCCGATGCCGTCGCGTCGTCTGCGCATGCCCATCACGCCGCGTCCAGCCCGGCGCGGCCGCGCGTCATGAAGGCGCGCAGGGCCAGCACGAAGAAGGTGACGTACATGAGCAGGAACGACAGCGCGGCGCCGAACGGCCAGTCGTTGGCGGACTTGAACTGGCTCTCGATCACGTTGGCGATCATCTGGCTGTCGGGTCCGCCCAGCAGGTCGGGGGTGAGAAACGAGCCGAGCGCCGGTATGAAGGTGATGATGCAGCCGGAGACGATGCCGGCCATGGCCAGCGGCGCCACGACGGACAGGAAGGTGCGAAGCTGGCTGGCACCGAGGTCGAGGCTCGCCTCGAGGTAGGACTTGTCCATGCGGTCGAGGGCGGCGTACAGCGGCAGCACCATGAACGGCAGGTGCACGTACACCAGGCCGAACACCACGGCGAAGTTGTTGTACAGGAGTTCGAAGGGCTGGAAGCGCTCGCCCAGCAGGTTGAGGTCGCCGAGCCCGACCAGGGTCAGCAGCGCATTGGCCCCTTCCCAGGTCCATTCGAGGCCGTCATTGAGAAAGCCCCGGGTGCGCAGCACCGCGATCAGCGCGTAGGTGCGGATCAACAGGTTGGTCCAGAACGGCAGGATGACGAGCAAAAGCAGCACCGGCCGCCAGCGTGCCGGAGCGAAGGTGATGGCGAGCGCCACCGGGAAGCCGACGAGCAGGCAGATCAGCGTGGTCAGACCGGCGAACCAGAACGACTTGACGAAGATCTGCAGGTAGAGCGGGTCGAGGGCGCGGGCGTAGTTGGCCAGCGTCCACGTGATATCGATGCCGACGATGCCCTGCTTCTCGCCGAAGCTGAACAGCCAGATCAGCCCCAGCGGGACGAGGAAGAACAGCAGCAGCCACAGCGTCGGCGGCAGCGAGAACAGCCAGAAGACGAGCGGGAATTTTCGCCAGGAGTCCACGCCGCGCCGGGCCTTCCTCCCCGGTCAGGGGAGGAAGGCGGGGGAGAGCGAAAACGCGAGGGGTCGCGTCGTCACGCGGCCCGCACCCGGGTGATCGCCTCGTCCACCAGGCGCTGGTAATCCTCGCCCTTGTAGATGGACGCCTCGAGCATGGCGATGGTCTCGTCGGGCGGGAAGATGGCCGGGTTGCTCTTGTACGCGTCCTCGGCAAGGGCGCGCGCCGCGGCGTTCGGGGTCGCGTAGTAGATGAACTCGGCGATGTCCCGGCCGGCCTCGGCGTCGAGGATGAAGTTGATGAGCGCGTGGGCGTTCTGCGGATGCGGGGCGCCCTTGGGTATGCACAGGCAGTCCTGCCAGATCAGGCCGCCCTCCTTCGGCACCACGTAGTCGAGGTCGTCGTCCTCTTCCATTACCTGCAGGATGTCGCCGTTCCACTCCATGGTGAGATCCACCTCGCCGGACAGAAGCAGGTCCTGGCCGTTGTCCTCGGCGAAGGACTTGATGTGCGGCTTCTGCCGGATCAGCATCTCCTCGACCTGCTTGATGAGTTCCGGATCGGTCGCGTTCAAGGGCTGGCCCAGGTACTTCAGGCCCATCTGGATGATCGTGCCGGCGTCGGAGAGCAGGGCGATGCGGCCCGAGTACTTGTCCGAGTCGTACAGCCACTTCCAGCTGTCCGGCACCTCGTCGAGGGCGGACTTGCGGTAGCCGATGCCGATGGTGCCCCACATGTACGGCAGACTGTACTTGCGGCCGGGGTCGAACTCGGCGTCGCGGAACGCCTCGCCGAGGTTCTCGATGTTGGGGATCGCCGAATGGTCGAGGGGAACCAGCATGTCGGCGACGATCATGCGTTCGACGTAATCGTTGGTGGGCACGATCAGGTCGTAGCCCGGGTTGCCCTCCCTGAGCTTGGCGAACAACTCGTCGTTGTCCGCGAAAAGGTCCATCTTCACTTCGATGCCGGTCGCGGCCTGGAAGTCGCCGAGCGTCGTTTCGCCGATGTAGGTGTCCCAGTTGTAGAAGTTGACCAACTTCTCTTCTTCCTGGCCGAACCCCCGGCGCGGCATGAACGTGATGCCCGCCGCGACCGCGCCCATGCCGGCCAGGAACGAGCGGCGGGACAGGGCTGTCATGTGTCGCTTCTTCATGGATCTGTATCCTCAGCGTTGCCGTTGGTTATCGAACCGAAAAAACCCCCTGCCGGCGCCAGGCGGCTGCCGGCCCGCACGTCCGTTGATCCGGCAAGTATAGTGAATAAGCAAGCCGACGTGCCACATCGCACTGCAGCGTGCGCCGACGTGTGGAACGAAGGAGGACGACGGCCTGGCACTTGACGGGTCCGCGAGTCGGGCGCAAGATTTGTCCCCGAGGAGCCAACGCCCTGCCGGTCACGGTCGCGAGCCGGCGGCGCCCGCCGGGTGTGAACACCCCCGCGGTCCGCCTCTGCGGCTCGACGCGAGCCCCGGTCGCCTCGACAGTTCTCCGGTCATCTCCGGAGCCGAGGAGGCGGCCGGGGCCGAAGCGCGATGGATTGGGGTGCCGCCGCGGCGGTCCGCCGGGCCCGCCACGCGGTCGATTCTGCGCCCGGCGCCATCGTTGCGGAGGTTGTCGTCATGTGCCGATCCCGTACCGTCCTTCGAATCCTCACCACCGCCATCCTCATGACTGCAGCGTTTCCCGTCGGCGCCGCCGGCCCGGACGCCGCGCAGCAGATGGAGATGGCGCTCAAGGCCGCCCCGCCCGCCATCGCCGAGACGGCGACCGTGGTCGACCACGAGGGCAACGTGCTGCGCGAGGGCAGCGGCGAGTGGACCTGCATGGCCATCCCCGAGGCGATGTGTCTCGACGCGGTGTGGCTGAAATGGGCCGAGGCATGGACGAAGAAGGAGCCGTTCACCACCGACCGCATCGGGCTCGCCTACATGCTCGACGGTGACGACATCGGCGCCAGCAACATCGATCCTTACGCCGAGGCGCCCACCGCCGACAACCAGTGGGTGATCGAAGGTCCGCACGTGATGATCATTGTTCCAGACCCGGCCCAGCTCGAGGGATTGCCCGACACGCCGGTCGCCGACGGCCCCTACGTGATGTGGAAGGGCACGCCCTACGCGCACATCATGATGCCGGTGGCGGCACGGCCCGCGCAGTAGGCGTATCGCCGCAAACATCGCGGTCCTCGCCGGGTGCGCGTAGGGTGCACGTCCTGCGTGCCGATGCACAACGCGTGCGCTGAAGCGCACCCTAGCGCTCCAGCTCGCCGATGGTCTCGTTGGCGGAGCGAAGACGCGCCACCAGAACGCGGGCCAGGCGGTCGAGGACGATGAGTGCGATACGCGGCTGCTCGTCCTTCAGGCGGTTGAACGCGCGGTTGGTGAACTCGTAGCAGCCGAGATCCTCGACCACCTGCACGTCGGCCGAGCGCACGCCGCGGTCGAGCAGGGCCATCTCGCCGAACACCGAGCCGGGGCCGAGGGTCGCCAGGCGCTTGCGGCGCACCTGCCCGGGGACGCCGATGGAGATGTCGGCGCGGCCGTGTTCGATCACGAACAGGCTGTCGCCGGGTTCGCCCTGGCGGCACAGGTAGCTGCCGGCGGCGAAGGAGCGTCTGTCTACCGCGGCGTAGAGCGCATCCTTCTCCGTCTTCGAGAGGTCCTCGAGCTCGAGCAGATGCTCGAGTCCGCGCGTAGCGGCCGAATGCGCCTCCTCCTGAAGAGTGGCGAGCAGGAGGTCCTCGCAGTGCTCGAGGGCGAGATCGGTATCGGGAAATACCCTGGCGTCGCCGTCGCGGGAACCGAAGCCGAGGTCCTCCAGCAGAACCCGCAAGCGGCTGCCCTCGGGCAGGTAGCTCAGGGCGACCACGACGCCCTTGGCGTCGAGTTGCCCGCAGGTGCGCGCCAGCACCGCGGCCGCGGATATGTCCGCGTCACTGATTCGGCGGAAGTCGATGACGATATAGCGCACACCCGCGGCCACCAGGGAATCGATTTCGCGCAGCATGCGGTCGGTTGCGCCGAAGAAGAGCGCACCCTGCAACTCGAGCACGGCGATGCGGCCGCCGTGGCTGCGCAGCAGGTCCATCGTGCGCACGTGCCTGAGCTTGCGCGAGTGAAGCTTCGAACCGTCGAGCACACCCTTGACCACCGACCTGCCCATCTGCACGATGAACATCACCACCGAGGTCAGCATGCCAAGCGCGACCGCCGCCAGCATGCCGAACGCCACGACGCTGGCCGCGACGCCGGCAATGATGGCGATCGTCACCCGGTGCTCGCGCCGGCTGCCGAAGTCGCCGCGCAGCACGCGGTGGATAAGCCTGATGCTCCAACTGTCCACCACGACCAGCGCCACCGCCACCGTCATGCCTATGATGACGGCCCTCGGCAGCACGTCGATGAAGCGCGCTCCGAACAGCACCGCCGCCAGGGTGATGAGCGCGAACAGTGCACCCGACAGCCGCGTGCGGCCGCCGGCCTCGTGGTTGAGCCGCGTGCGTGACGGCGTGCCGCTGGCCGGCAGCGCGCCCGCGAAGGCGTTGGCGATGTTGCCGAGTCCCTGGGCTACGAGTTCGCGATTGCCGTCGGGCCGCGCGCCGGTGAGGTTCTGAAGCGTCAGCGTCGCGAACAGCGACTCCACAGAGCCGAGGATGGCGATGGTCGCGGCCGCTGTGAAGATGATCGGCAGGAACCGTCCGACCTGCCCGAAATCGAGCGAGAACCAGGCTCCCCAGTGGTCCAGGAGTGGTGCGCTCGCCGGCACCGCGGCGATGGTGCCGCCCGCGCCGATACCGAAGGCGCCGAGCAGGTAGTACAGTGCCGTTCCGACGGCCAGTCCCAGCACGGGTCCGGGCACGCGCGGCCCGATGCGGCCGGCCATGAGCCATGGCAGTACCGACGCCGCCACCACCGCGACGCAGGGAAGCAGGTCCGCGCCGCCGCTGGAGAGGGCCAGAAGCTCCCGCGCCGCTCCGATCACCAGCACGATGGCGGTGCCGTTCATGATCCCGGCGAAGACCGGGTAGGAAACGAACTTGACTACGCCGCCGAGGCGCAGTGCGCCGAACAGCACCTGCAGCACGCCGCTCGCGAGCACCGCCACGAAGGCAAGCGCTATCACGGTCCCGGGATCGCCGGCCAGGGTGCCGGAAGCGCCGAGCTGCCCGACGAATGCGCCGAGAACCAGCGCCGTGGTGGCCAGCGGACCGGTGATGATGCCGGCGGCGCGGCCGGCGAGTGCGACCACGAAGGCCGCGGCCACCGAGGCGTACAGCCCGGCGAGTATGCCGTGGCCGGCGAACGCCGGACCCAGCGGCGCGAAGGCGATCAGCCCGTAGACGATGGCCGCCGGCAGGGTAACGGCGGCCGCGGCCGCCGCGCCGGCGAGGTCGCCCCGGGCGTGAGAAAGAACGTTCGACAAGTCGGCGGCTGCAGGTGGCGATGATCGTTATGGTTTGCTGCCGCGACGCACCCCCCCGGCAGGTCGGGCAGGAGGTTAGCACAGTTTGTTACGTCTCCTGTTCGATGCGGCGCAGCACCGCCTCGTGCTTCTTGCGCAGGTGGTTCTTGAGGATCGATCCGAGTCGTTCGCCGTCGCGTGCCTCGAGCGCGTCGATCATGGCCTCGTGCTCGGCGACCGCCTCGGCCCAGCGTTCCCCCGACAGGTTGGCGACGAAGCGGGCGCGGCGCAGCGGCGCCGACAGTACGCGATACTGCTCCTGCAGCACACGGTTGCCCGAGGCGTTGACGATGGCCTCGTGGATCTGCTGGTTGCGATGGAAATACTCGGGCCGGCGGCCCGCGCGGTAGTGCTCGATCATGTCCTCGTGCAGGGCGGCGATGGCCGAGACCTCGCGCTCGCCGATGCGCGCGCAGGCCAGCTCCCCCGCCAGCGACTCGAGCGCGCCGATCACCGGGAACAGCTCGTCGATGTCCTCGCGCGTGAGCCCGCGCACCACCGCACCGCGGTTGGGAACGAGGGTGACCAGGCCGTCCGAGGCGAGCACCTTGAGCGCCTCGCGCATGGGCGTGCGCGACACGCCGAGCCGCTCGCACAACTGGCGCTCGGGCACCTTGGCGCCGGCCTCGAGGCCCCCCTCGAGGATGATGTCGCGCAGGCGCTCGACCAGCTCCTCGTGCAGGGTCCGGCGGCTGATGGACTCGATGTTGTCGAACGATGTCATGACGCGTGTTCCCGTGTATCGAGGGCCATTTGGAGGACCCGGGCGACGTGCAGCGCCTCGCGGCCGGCGCCGCCCGCGACCTGGTGACGGCAGGAGGTGCCGTCGGCGACGATGATGTCGTCCGGCGCCGCCGCGCGAACGGCCGGCAGCAGGCTCGCCTCACCCATGCGCCGCGCGATGCCGGCGGTATCCGCGGCATAGCCGAAGGCGCCCGCCATGCCGCAGCACGACGACTCGATCGGCGCGACGTCGAGCTCCGGCACGCGGGCGAGCACGGCTTCTACGTCGCCCATGACGCCGAATGCCTTCTGGTGGCAGTGGCCGTGCAGAAGCGCCTTGCGCGGCAGCGGACGAAGCGGCAGTGGCGGGTTCTCGCGGGCCAGGAACTCCTCGAACAGCAGCGCCCGACGGGCCAGCTCGTCGGCGCGCGGATCGCGCGCGAACGCGGGGATCTCGTCGCGCATGGCGAGCAGGCAGGAAGGTTCCAGGCCGATCACCGGCACGCCGGCGTCGAGGTGCGGGGCGAGTGCGTCGAGCAGGCGCAGGACTTCGGCGCGCGCCTTGTCGACCATGCCGGTGGTGAGGTACGTGCGGCCGCAGCACAACGGCCGTCCGGCACCGTTCGGCGACAGCACACGGTAGCCTGCGGCGGCCAGCACGTTGCGCGCGGCGTGGAGGTTCTCCGGCTCGAAGTACGTGTTGAAGGTATCGGCGAACAGGATCACCTCGCGGCCGCCGGCGGGCCCGGCCGGTTCGTCATGGCGATAGACGTCGCGCCGCCAGCGCGGCAGCTCGCGCTCGCGGCTCATGCCGGTGATGCGCTCGGTCGCCGCGCGCAGCCACCGTGAGCGGTTGCGCAGGTTGACGAACCACGGCACGCGCGCGGCGATCGGCGCGTAGCGCGGCAGATCCGCGACCAGCCGCTGGTGCAGCGTGGCGCCATGTTTCTCGAAGCGCGCGGCGGTGACCTCGATCTTCATGCGCGCCATGTCCACGCCGGTCGGGCACTCGCGCCGGCAGGCCTTGCACGACACGCACAGCTTCAGCG
>CBFGVH010000016.1:0-36018 GCA_965652415.1 uncultured Gammaproteobacteria bacterium
GTCCTCGTCGTCCTCGTCGTCCTCGTCGTCCTCGTCGTCCTCGTCGTCCTCGTCGTCCTCGTCGGCGTCGTCGGCGTCGTCGGCGTCGTCGGCGTCGTCGATCACAGTGCCGGTGGCCGGGTCCGACACTGTCGACTCCGCATGCTCATCGACATCCGGATCGTCCGTTTGCCATTCGTACTCCGCGTCGCCGTCATCGACCTCGTCGGGCTCGCCGTCGCCGAACGGCAGTTCGATGTTCTGTTCGCGGGCGATGGCTGCAAGGTCGCGCTGCTCGATCAATGCCGGCAATTCGCTCAGCGATGAAAGATTGAAGTACGCGAGGAACGCGGGCGTCGTCCCGTACAGTGCCGGGTGGCCCGGCACGTCGCGCACACCGACCTGTCGGATCCACTCGCGGTCCTGCAGCGTGCGCATGATCTCGCTCGACACCGACACTCCGCGGATATCCTCGATGTCGCCGCGGGTGACCGGCTGGCGGTAGGCGACGATGGCAAGCGTTTCCAAAAGCGCGCGCGAATAGCGCGGCGGCCGACCTTCGTTGAGCTTGCGCAGCCAGGGGGCGAGGTGCTCGCGGCTCTGGAAGCGATAGCCGTCGCCAATCTTCTTCAACTCGACACCGCGCCCGGCGCTTTCCCGATCGATCGCGTCCAGGACGTCGGTGATCTGGCCGCGTTCGGGGCGAGCCTCCTCGGGAAACAGCGCCTGCAGCTGGCGCACGCTCAAGGGGACTTCCGAAGCCATGATGGCGGCCTCGACGATCTGCTTGAGTATGTCCTGGTCGACACTCATTCTGCGATGGCCTGGATGTGTACGGGTGCGAAGGGCGCATTCTGGATCACGCGCACGGTGCGGTCGCGGCTGAGCTCGAGGATGGCGACGAACGAGACCACCAGCCCCATGCGCCCCTCCTCGGGGGAAAACAGCTCCTCGATGCGAAGATACGGTCGCTCGCGCAGCTGCTCGAGGATCAGGGTCATGCGCTCGCGCACCGACAACACCTCGCGCCCGACCACGAAATGACGGCTGCGGTTGGCCGCGAGCATGGCGTCGCGGTAGGCCGCCACCAGCTGCTCGATGGTGACCGGCACCTCGGGAACGGGCGGCGCCGGATCGTCGAAGCGGGCGCGCACCACGAAGAGGTCGCGCTCGGCACGCGGGCGATCGTCGAGGGCGATGGCAGCCTCGCGAAACCGCTCGTATTCCTGCAGCCGGCGGATCAACGCCGCGCGCGGATCCTCCTCGTCTTCATCCTCGCCGGCCGGGCGCGGGATCAGCATGCGCGACTTGATCTCCGCGAGCATCGCCGCCATGACCAGGTACTCGGCGGCGAGATCGAGGCGCATCAGGCGCATGAGTTCCACGTACTCCACGTACTGGCGCGTGATCTCGGCCACGGGGATGTCGAGGATGTCGAGATTGTTTCTGCGAATCAGGTACAGAAGCAGGTCGAGCGGTCCCTGGAACGACTCCAGTATGACCTCGAGCGCGTCCGGCGGGATGAACAGATCCTGCGGCCACTTGGTGAAGACTTCGCCGCGAACGATGGCGCGCCGTGGATCCTCGTCGCCGTCGTCCGCCGGCTGATCGGCCGGCGCCGCCGCGAGCGGGGCCTCTTGATCGACGGGCTCGACCGGATCGGCCATCAGCTGTAGTTAAGGCCCATCACCTGGCGCACCTCCTCCATGGTCTCCTCGGCGACCTCCTGGGCCCGCTCGCAGCCGTCGGCGATGAGCTTGCGCACGAGGGTCGGATCCTCGGTGTACGGCGCCGCGCGCTCCTTGATCAGCGCCTGTTCCTTGAGAATCTCGTCGATCAGGGGCTGCTTGCAGTCGAGGCAGCCGATGCCGGCCGTCGTGCAGCCCTCGACCACCCAGCGGCGCACCTCGTCGCTGGAGTAGACCCGGTGCAGGTCGAACACGGGGCACTTCTCCGGGTCGCCGGGGTCGGTGCGACGAACCCGCGCCGGGTCGGTCGGCATAGCCCGCAGCCGCGCCTCGACGCGGGACTCGTCGTCGCGCATGTAGATGGCGTTGTTATAGGACTTTGACATTTTCTGCCCGTCCAGTCCCGGCAGCCGCGAGGCGCGCGTCAGAAGCGCCTCCGGCTCCGGCAGGATGATGCGCCCGCCGCCCTCGAGGTATCCGTACAGGCGCTCCCGGTCGCCGATGGTGATGTTCTGCTGGTCCGCGAGCAGTGCGCGGGCGCGCTCGATGGCGCTCTCGTCGCCCTGCTCGGTGTAGGCCTGGCGCAGGCGGCGATACAGCTTGGCGGCCTTCTTGCCCATCTTGTCGATGGCGGCCTCGGCGCGGGCCTCGTAGTCGCTCTCGCGCCCGTAGAGGTAGTTGAAACGGCGGGCGATCTCGCGCGTCAGCTCGACGTGCGGCACCTGGTCCTCGCCAACCGGCACGCCTCCCGCCCGGTAGATGAGGATGTCGGCGCTTTGCAGCAGCGGGTAGCCGAGAAAGCCGTGCGTGGCCAGGTCCTTTTCCTGCAGCCGGTCCTGCTGGTCCTTGTAGGTGGGCACACGCTCCAGCCACGACAGGGGCGTGATCATCGACAGCAACAGGTTGAGCTCGGCGTGCTCGGGAATGCGCGACTGGATGAACAGCGTGGCGCGCCCTGGGTCGACGCCAGCCGCCAGCCAGTCGACCACCATCTCCCAGACGTTCTCGCTCATGTCCACCGGGGTTTCGTAGTGGGTGGTCAGGGCATGCCAGTCGGCGACGAAGAAGAAGCTCTCGTACTCGTGCTGCAGCTCGATCCAGTTCTTCAGCACGCCGTGGTAGTGACCCAGATGCAGGCGGCCCGTCGGCCGCATGCCGGACAGTACCCGCGCCGGCGTTCCCGGTACGCTCATCGATCCTGTTTCCTCGTTGATGTTGGGGACGTGGTGACCATCTAGCGGGCGGCGTGGGCGAACACGGCCACCGACCCGCCGCCTTCGCGCAGCACGGTCGGAACGCCCTCGGACAGGTCTACCACGGTGGTCGGCAGATTATCCACGGCGCCGGCGTCGATCACCAGTTCGAGGTCGTGCTCGAGCGCGGCGCGGATGGTCTCGGGGTCGTTTTCGGGCATGGTGTTGCCGGACAGGATCAGCGTGCTGCTCATCAAGGGCTCACCAAGCTCGGCGAGCAGCGCTGACACCAGCGGCGAGTCGGGCACGCGAATGCCGATGGTGCGCCGCTTCGGGTGCTGCAGCCGGCGCGGCACCTCGCGGGTGGCGGCGAGGATGAAGGTGTAGCGGCCCGGCGTGCAGGACTTGATCAGGCGAAAGGTGGTGTTGTCGATGCGCGCGTACTGGGCGATGGCCGACAGGTCGCGGCACACCAGCGTGAAATTGTGGTCCTGGTCCAGTTCGCGAATGCGGCGGATTCGCTCCATCGCCTGCTTGTCGCCGATGGCGCATCCGAGCGCGTAGCTGGAGTCCGTGGGATAGGCGATCACCCCGCCGCCGCGGATGATCTCGCAGGCCCGGTGCACCAGGCGCGGCTGCGGGTGGGTCGGGTGAATCCGGAAATACTGGGCCATGATCAGGATCCTCGATTACTCACCAGGCGCATCGAGCCGGTCGACGCGCTGGTTGCTGCAACGCGCCAGCAGTGCGTCGGCCCGGCCGTGGCCGGGCACCACGGCGCCGGGATCGATCTCCACCAGCGGCTCGAGCACGAAACGGCGCTCGTGCATCCGCGGATGTGGAAGTTCGAGGCGCGCACCCTTGCTCTCGACGTCGTCGTACATCAGCAGGTCGAGATCGATCCGGCGCGGGCCGAAACGCGGGCCGTCGCGACGTCTCCCCTGCCGGCGCTCCAGCGCCTGCAGCGTATCAAGCAGCTCAATGGGATTCAACGCGGTGTCGACCCGCACCACGGCGTTGATGAAATCGGCCTGGTCATCGTAGTCCCTCGGCGCGGTGCGATACAGCGACGAGCGCGCCTCGAGCGATACGCCCTCGGTGTTCCCGAGTGCGTCGATGGCCGTCCTTACCGCCTCGACGGCATCCCCGATGTTGCCGCCGATGCCGATCCAGGCGCTGGTCATTGGGCCGGCTTTCTCTTGCGGGGCCTGCGCCGACGTTTCCTGCTGCCACCGCCTCCGAGGGCGGCGATCATCTCCACCACGGCGGGTTCGCTCGCCTCCTGGATCCGGGTCCACCAGGCAGTCAGTTCGGAATCTCGTTCGCCGACGCTCTCGCGCAGGAGCATGAAGTCGTAGGCGGCGCGGAATCTCCGGTTCTCGAGCAGCCCCTTGATGGTGCGCGGACGGCGCTCGCCGAGGCGATGCTCCAGTTCCCATATCTCGCGCACCACGCTGCTCACCCGCCGCGGAACCAGGACCGCCCGGCACTCCTCGGCGAACACCGCCTCGGCGGCGCGGTGCAGGGACTCGACAACCGCCCGGCCCTGGTCGCGCATCGAGTCAAGGCGATGGTTCACCGCCGGCCACAGCGCCGCGGCGAACAGGAAGGGCGCGATCACCGGCTTGTCGGCCGCCACCCGGCGGTCGGTGCTCTCGAGACCCTTGAGAAAGATCAGCGGAATCTCGGCACCGTCGCCTTCCAGCCACCGCGACAGCACCGGGAAGAGGATCGACAACATCCCGAATTCCTGCAGCAACCGGCAGGTTCGCTCGCCGCGACCGTGGTGAAACAGCTTGAGCACTTCCTCGAACAGGCGCGCCGGGGGGACGTCGGCGAGCAGGTGGATGCTGCGCTTCAAAGCCTTTTCGGTGGCTTGCTCGAGAGTGAAGTCGAGCTTGCCCATGAAGCGGATCGCCCGAATCATCCGCACCGGGTCCTCGGCGAAACGGCGTGCCGGGTCGCCGATGATCCTCAGGACGCGATTTTCGAGGTCGTCGAGGCCGTCGACGTGGTCGATGCCCTCGTTTTCCAGCGGATCGTAGTACAGCGCATTGATGGTGAAGTCGCGCCGCCTGGCGTCGCTGTCGAGGTCGCCCCATACGTTGTCGTCGGTCAGCGGCCCGCCGTTCCCGCCGTCTCCGTGCGCCTCGGTCGGCGGTCCGCGAAACGTCGTCACTTCGATGACCTCGCGGCCCACGCGCACGTGCGCGATCTTGAACCGCCGCCCGATCGCGCGTGCCCGGCGGAACACGCGAACCACCTGCTCGGGGGTGGCGTCGGTGGCGACGTCGTAGTCCTTGGGGCGATGACCGAGCAACAGGTCGCGCACGCAACCGCCGACCAGCAAGGCCTCGAAGCCCGCATCGCGCAACCCACGCGTGACCTCGACCGCCGCGGGGCTGATCATGGCCGGGTCGATGACGTGGTCGGCGTGCGTATCGCCCTCGGAACTGGGGGAAACGTCGGACATCCGGTTCGGGTCGGAGATTGTAGGAAGCGGCGCGGAGGGAATGTGCAAAGCGGGTGTATTTTACACTATAATCCGCGCCCTAACGCTCCCTTCGTCTAGCGGTTAGGACGCCGGCCTCTCACGCCGGTAACAGGGGTTCGAACCCCCTAGGGAGCGCCATATCACGGTGCCGACGCGCGCCGCCGCACCCCCCGTCAGCGGCTGAACATCTTGCCCAGGTTGTCGAGCCCCGCGCGGTAGATGTCCTCGATCACCTTGCGCGAGTCCGTCTCGGGCATGCCCTTGGGCACGAAACTGCCGCTCCACGTGACCCGGCAGCCGCCCTTGCCGTCGTTTTCGAGCCTCAAGGTCGCGGAGTATTCGCTCACCGGCAGCGGCGAGTCGACGATCGAATAGGTGTAGGCGAACTCGTCGTCGCTCATCTTCTCCAGGCGCTCGACGATCTCGCCGCCGCCGAGCAGGCTCAGCCGGCGCACGCTGCCACCCTCCTCGAGCTCGCTGCGTTCGACCGCGGGGTGCCAGTTCGGCAGGGCGTTGAAGCCCCCGATCAGCTCCCACAGTTGTTCCGGCGATACCGGGTAGCTGCCGGATAACGTCACTTCGGTCATGATCACACCTCCGTTGGTCGGATGGTCGCACAAGCGATCATATCGCAGCTCCCGCACGGGGCACGACCGCTGGCCAGCGAGGGGGTTCGGCGTGTTAAACTGTTTTCTTAACTTGCAAGAACAACTTTCTGTCATACATGGCGACCCATCCGTATCGAACCACCCGGTTCCTGCTCGCGACCCTGAAAGAAACCCCGTCGGACGCCGAGATCGTCAGCCACCAGCTGATGCTGCGCGCCGGGTTGATCCGCCGCGTCGCCGCCGGCGTCTACAACTGGCTGCCGCTCGGCCACCGGGTTCTGTCGAAGGTGCAGCGCATCATCCGCGAGGAGATGAACGCCGCCGGCGCCCAGGAGATCCTGATGCCGGCGGTACAGCCGGCGGAGCTGTGGCAGCAGTCCGGTCGCTGGCAGGACTACGGTCCGGAACTGCTCAGGATGAAGGACCGGCACGACCGCGAATTCTGCTTCGGGCCCACGCACGAGGAGGTGGTCACGACCATCGCCCGCGCCGAGATCCGCAGCTACCGCCAGCTGCCAATGAACCTGTACCAGGTCCAGACCAAGTTCCGCGACGAGATCCGCCCGCGCTTCGGCGTCATGCGCGGTCGCGAGTTCATCATGAAGGATGCCTACTCGTTCGATCTCGACCGTGAGGGCATGGAACAGGCGTACGAGATCATGCGCGAGGCCTACGTGCGGATCTTCCACCGCCTGGGCCTCGAGGCGCGGGCGGTGCGGGCGGATTCCGGCGCCATCGGCGGCAGCGTGTCCCACGAGTTTCATGTGCTGGCCAACTCCGGCGAGGACAGCATCGCCTTGGCCGATTCGGCGGGATTCGCCGCCAACGTGGAGACCGTCGACCTGCCGCCGCCGCGGGCGGTTCGGCCGACACCCTCGGCTGACATGACCGAGGTCGACACGCCCGGACAGCACACCATCGAGGACCTCGCCCGCTTCCTCGACATCGACCCGTCGCGAACGGTCAAGACGCTGGTGCTGGAAGGGACCGGGGATCCGGTGGTGCTGGTGCTCAGGGGCGACCACGAGCTGAACGCCGTCAAGGCGGAGCGCATCGAGGCCGTGGCGCGGCCGATTCGCATGGCTGCCAATGCCGGGGTTCGCGAGCTGTTTGGCGCCGACGTGGGTTCCATCGGGCCGGTCGGGGTCGACGTCCGCGTGATTGCCGACCAGGATGCGGCCGTCATGGCCGATTTCGTCTGCGGCGCCAACCGCAACGACCGCCACCTCGTCGGGGTCAACTGGGGCCGCGACCTGCCGGAACCCGAGGTGCGAGACCTGCGGCGGGCCGTCGACGGCGACCCCTGCCCGGATGCGCCTGAAGTTCCCATCACGGTGCGGCACGGTATCGAGGTCGGTCACATCTTCCAGCTCGGCACCAAGTACTCGGCGGCCCTCGACGCTACCTGCCTGGACGAGACCGGGCGCGCTCGGCCGATGTTCATGGGCTGTTACGGCATCGGCGTGACCCGCGTGGTGGCGGCCGCGATCGAGCAGCACCACGACGATCACGGTATCATCTGGCCCCAGGCCATCGCGCCGTTCGACGTCTGCATCGTACCGATCGGGTATCATAAGTCCCCGGAGGTCGCTCGCGTCTGCGACGAACTGGCGCAGGAACTCTGCGACCAGGGCCTCGAGGTGCTTCTCGACGACCGCGACGAACGACCCGGTGTGATGTTCGCCGAGATGGACCTCGTCGGCGTGCCGCACCGACTGGTGGTCGGGGAGCGCGGACTGGCGCGGGGCACCATCGAGTACCGCCGACGCGGCGCCGGCGAAGCGCGCGATGTCGCCGTCGGCGACGCGCTGGAAGCAGTGAGGGGAAACACGTAAAGGGGGAGGAGCGATCGGCCGTGACCGATTTGCGCCGACGAATGCTGGTCTCGGGCGCCGCCCTGCTGGCGGCGACGGCCCCGTTGCGGCTGCGCGCGGACGATTCGCTGTCGCTGGCCCTGTACCAGGCCGTGCGCGACGCCGACAGCTTCGAGTCCCGCAACGAGGCATACGACTGGCTGCGCCGCATGTCGCGCCGACTGCGGTTCCAGGTGCCGAACCCCTTCTACCGCCTCGAGCTGCTGCGCCTGATCCACCGCGAGTCGACGCGCGCCGGCCTGCCGCCGGAACTGGTGATGGGGGTCATCCAGGTGGAGAGCTCATTCAACCGGTTCGCCGTCTCCGATCGCGGCGCGCGCGGCCTGATGCAGCTCATGCCGTTCTGGATGAAGGAGATCGGCCACCCGGACGACGACCTGTTCGACCCCGCCACCAACCTGCGCTACGGCTGCATGGTGCTGCGTGATTACCTGAGCCGCACGGACGGCGACCTCGACCTCGCCCTCGGCATGTACCACGGTTCAACCAGCACCCGCCAGTACGCCAGCCGCGTTCTCGGCGCCATGGAGTCGTTCATCGTCGGCTAGCCGTGGTTTATCCCGAATTCGTCCGGCGGCTCCATCTCCACCGGTGCGCTTTCCACTCGATCCACCCGGGCCGCCGGCGGGCCCTGGTGGAGCCAGGCGTTGAGCTGGCTCAAGGTGGCCTCGTCGCCGCAGGCACAGACCTCGACGCTGCCGTCGGCCAGGTTGCGGCACCAGCCCGTGAGTCCGAGCTCCCGCGCGACGACAACGGTCGAATGGCGAAACGCCACCCCCTGCACCCGGCCGGTGACGCGATAACGGCGGCAGGTCATGGAAGGTCCACCCGGGCCGGCAGGCCGGCGACGAGGTCGTCGCGGTCGTCGTCGAAGTGCACGTCGATCAGCCATGTCCCGTCCTCGCGAGGCCGCATGGCCCCCACGACGCCGTCGAACACCTTCTCGCCCACGGACACCCGCGCCGGAGCGCGCGACGCCAGCGCGCGTCGGCGTTCGGCATCGACCTCGATCGACACCGCAAAGGCGCCGTGTTCGGCAATCACCGCCAGCACAGGCGCGGCCGTTGCCGCGTTGAAATACTCCCCCGTCGATGCCGTCGATTCGACCACCACGCCGTCGAACGGCGCCGCGAAGCGCGACAGCTCTTCGTTCAGGCTGGCGGTCGCCAGTGCCAGTTCCGCCTGCCGCGCCTCGGACTGTGCGCGCTGCATGCGCAACCTTGCGTGTTCCAGGTCGACCCGGGACAGCGATCCCTCGTCGTAAAGGATCTGCTCACGCTCGAATTCCTCTTCTGCGACGGCGAACTCTGAGCGCGACAGTTCGAGGCGCGATTGCGCGTCGGCCAGCTGCGCCCGGTAGAGCCCGGCCTCGATCACGGCAAGTTCGTCTCCAGCGTCGAAACGCAGCCCCGGCACGAGGAGGGACGACTCGAGCCGCCCGCTGACGCCGGCGCGTACCTCCATGGTGGTACGCCATGCCAGGCGCCCGTCGAAGCTTTCCGCCGCCGCCCCGGGCGGCGCGGCCACGGCCGGCAAAGCCGCAATAACGGGGACGACCGCACGAATTCGACGCCAGAAGGTCATCGCGTTTCCTCCGGGTTCAGGATAGCCAGCGGCCGACCCCGCATGGCGTCTATCCGCGCCCAGGTCAGGGCGCGCTCGTAGTGGACTCTGGCGGTTCGCCACACGGCCTCGGCCTGGCGCGCCTGGGAATCGCCGAGGTCGGCGCGGGCCTCGAGCTGGTACAGCGTGCGACTGCGGTCCAGGTACAGGTCGCGGTAAAGTTCGTTGACGCGCGCGGCCTCGGCTTCGACGTCCAGCTGCTGCAGCCGCTGGACCAGCTCGAGGACCTCCTGCCTCAATTCGTACTCCAGCATTCGAGCGTCGGCAAGGAGGCGGTGACGCCCGGCCTCGGCTTCGGCGATTCTCGCATTCTGCAAGGACTTCCCGCCGATCGGCACGCGCAACTTCAACCCGGCCACGAGCTCGTCCCGGTTGCCGGTCTCGAGCGACCATCGGGTCGCCTCGAAACCGGCCCGGAGCTCGGGGCGCGCCGCCAGCTCGCGAGCGCGGATCCGCCTTTCGGCGGCGTCGACGAGAATCCGGTTGAGTCGCACCAGCGGGTGGCGCTCCAGCACCTCGTCGACGATTTGCTCGTACTCGGGAGCCTCCCGCTCGTACACCGAGAGGTCGGGTTCGAGCACGGAAACCGCGAGCTCCCCGGGGCGCCCCATGGCGAGGGCAAGGCGGTTGCGCGCGCTGCGCTGGCGGTGGCCCGCGGCGGTTCGCGCCGCCAGCCGCCCTCGAAAGATGGACTCGAGTTCTCGTTCCTCGACCTCGGCGAACTGCCCGAACCGCTCGCGACGCTCGCGCAGGCGGTCGTAGCGCAGGAAGGCCAGGGTCATGTCTTCGTCGTCCACGAAGTAGCGCAGGTCCGCCAGCCTGACGTCCAGGTAGCGCTGCATGACCTCGATCCGGCCGAGCTCGGCTCGGTAGTCGAGGGCGAGGTCCGCGCCGGCCAGGCGAGCCTCGGCCGCCTCGACGGCAGCCTTCGAGCCGCCGAAGTCCGTGAGCAGCCGGGACAGGTAGAACGTCGCACGGCTGTCGTCCCGCAGGTCTCGCGACTCGACCGCGACCTTGTCCGCGGCGCGGGCGTCGAATTCTAGATAGGAGTCCCAGCCCCAGGCCGCTGCGGCGAGATCCACGTCGGCATCGGCGGCCATTCGCTCGGCAGCCGCAATCGCCATGGCCGGGTGATCGTCCCGGGAGAGCTTGAGCGCGAGATCGAGGGTGAGCGCCTCCGGCAGGGGTTCGGCGGAGCCGCCCGAGACGACACCGTCATTCACCCCGACGGCGTGGGCAAGCACCGGCGCGATCATGGCCGGAACAACTGCCAGCGCGGCGGCCAGCAGGCGGGCAAGCAAGCCCACGGCCACGGGGTGGACCGCGTCAGGACGACAGCCTGGCTCGCTTGAAATTGTTGAAACGCGTGTCCTTGTAGTGCCCATCGATGACGTATTCGCCAAGCAGCAGGAACTCCTCGATGTTCTTGACGGCCCCGGTGTAGCGCGCGAGGACGTTGCCCTCGAGATCGAAGAACACGAACACCGGGGTGGCACGCACGCGGTTGTGCTTCAGGGCGAAGTCCTTCTCGATGATGTCGTTGCCGCTGAAATCCACGATCGCCGTATCGCCTTCGGTGTTGAGGCTGATGATCCTGAACCACTCGCGGTAGAGGTCCTGGACCCGCGCCCGGTTCAGCACGGTCTCCTTCATGCGCTTGCACCACGGGCAATCCTCGGTCTCGAACATGACAAGGATCCCGATCTTGCCCTCGTCGCGGGCCTCGGCAGCTTCCTCCCCGAGATCACCGAAGGTCTGATCAAAGAAATCCGCGGGGTTGCGAAGCTCCTCGGCGACGGCACCCGCCGGTGCGATGAGCAATGCCGCAAGGGCGATGCAGAAGAGGAAGAACTTCATACCTTGGTATCCGGCGCGCTCGAAGCCATGCCGTCGAGCCGTGCAGCATAGCGGCCCCCGACGAGTATCACCAACCAGGAAATGTAGATCCAGATCAGGAACACCGGGATCACCCACAACGCGCCGTACATCACCTCGAAGCTGTCGAAGGCGGAAACGTACCAGCCAAAACCGATTTTAGCCAGTTCGAACAGCACCGTGGCGATCACGGCGCCGACGAGGGAGTGCACGAACCGCGTCGGGCAGTTGGGCACCACGTAGTACATCATGGTGAACGCGAACAGTTCCAGCACGAACGGCAGCACGGCAACGAGCAGCGGAAGGACGCCGCCCGACGGCTCCGCCGCGAGGGCCTGGGTCAAAAGGAACGACGAGATCGCCAGGCTGGCGACAATGAGGATAGGCCCCAGTGTAAGAAGCGTCCAGTAGACGAGGATGCGCTGTCCGGCGGAACGCCCCGAGGTCACGCCCCACAGGCGGTTCATGGCGTTCTCGATGGCGGCGAGAAGGAAGAGCGCGGTGACGAGCAGCGTGACGATGCCAATCCCGGTGAGCCGGGAGACCTGGTCGCTGAACTGATGGAAGTATTCGCTGACAACCTCGCCCGTGGCCGGTACGAAGTTGTCGAAGATGAACTCCTCCACCGTACCAGTCCAGGTTTCGAACACCGGGAACAGGGAGAGGATCGACAGCGCCACGGTGGCCAGCGGCACGATGGCGAGCAGAGTCGTATAGGCGAGCGAGGCGGCGGAGAGGAGGAGCTCGGCATCGAATCCGAGCCGCAGCCAGTCCCTGGCTGATTCGATCTGTCGGCGCACCGAAAAAAAAGGCCCCGTCAGGACGGGGCCTTGCGAATCCGGAACAGGGCTCGGCTCAGAGCGCCTTCGACAGGTAGTCGAGGTCCGACTGCTCGGTCGGGCCCAGCGACCACGCGCCGCGAGTCTTGGCGTGCTCGATCGCCTGTTGGACCTCGGCCTCGGTGAGGTCGCGCTTGATCTTCAGCTCCTGGCCGGGATAGATCAGGTCGGCGTCTTCGATCTGGTCGCGGTTGTGCTTGAAGATGAGCGGCCACTGGTAGGGATCGTTGTAGATCTGGCTGTAGCCGGAGATCCCCCAAAGGTGCTCGCCCGCCACCACGACGTGGATGTCGTCGGCCGGCGGAGCGGGTGCGGGTTCGGGGGCCGCGGCCGGAGCCGGAGCCGGAGCGGGTGCTGCTTCGGCAGTCGCCGGCGCCTGCTTGGCGCTGGCGCAACCGGCCAGCAGAATCGCGGAAACCAGCCCGGCAACGATGGCCTTGCCAACACCGTTGAATTCTTTCATCTCATAACCTCCACTTGCAAAGGTCCGTGTTCGAGTTCTTGATGGCGCTAGTATAAGGAAAATATTCGCAATGTTAAAGCCTTCTTCAGCCCTGCTTTTCGGCCACGCCGGCGACCGGCTCCCGTAAACGCAGCCGCTCGCGTATGTTAGCATTGCTGGTTCGCAAGCGTTATCGTGTCCGCTCGTCGACTCATGCAGCTCCATTCCGGATGAAAGTCACCATCTATCACAACCCCCGCTGTTCCAAGTCCCGCAAGACCCTCGCCCTGCTCGAGGAACAAGGCGCCGACATCGAGACGGTTGAGTATCTGAGGACCCCGCCCGACCATGCCACCGTCCGGTCACTCGCGAACCGGCTCGGCGTGGACGTGCGCGAACTCCTGCGCACCGGCGAGACGGAATACGCCGAACTCGGACTCGGCGACCCTTCCCTCGATGAGACGCGGCTCATCAATGCCATCGTCGACAACCCGATACTGCTGCAGCGGCCGATCGTCCTGTCCGGGGACAAAGCGGTGATCGGCAGGCCGCCGGAGAACGTCCTCGCGCTGTTCGACGAACGTGCCGGGTAGTACGCGCGTGGTGAGCCCCGCGGTCGTGGCCTGACCGCCCGCGCGATGGAAATCCTGGTCCTGTATTACAGTCGAACCGGAGCCGTGGCGCGCCTCGCGCGCTGCATCGCACGCGGCATCGAGTCGGTGGACGGGGCCAGCGCCCGGATTCGAACAGTCCCTTCCGTATCCCCGGTATCCGAGGCGGTGGCGCCTGAGATACCCGACCACGGCGACCCCTACGCCGAGATCGACGATCTCCTCGAATGTTCCGCGCTCGCCCTCGGCAGCCCCACCCGGTTCGGCAACATGGCCGCCCCGTTGAAACACTTCCTCGACCAGACCGGCTCGATCTGGCTGACCGGCGCAATGGCGGGCAAGCCGGCCGCCGTGTTCACCGCGTCGACGTCCCTCCACGGCGGCCAGGAGTCGACCCTGCTGTCGATGATGACGCCCCTTCTGCACCACGGCATGGTGCTGGTGGGCATTCCCTACACGGCGCAAGAACTCACGCAGACGCTGAGCGGCGGCTCGCCTTACGGAGCCAGCCACTTCGCGGGTCCCGACAACGACCGGCCCGTGGACGATGACGAGCAGGCGCTGGGTCGGCTGCTCGGTGCGCGGCTGGCCCGCATCGCGCTCAAGCTGGCCTGACGGACCACGGACGGCGCCGCCTACCCGATTCCCATCTCGCGCAGGAACGGGATGGTCACCCGGCGGCCTTCCTCGAGGGACGACTTGTCGATGCGATCGAGCATAGCGAACAGGGCGCCGGTCTCGCGAGGCACGCGTCGCATCAACCACTCGACAGTGGCCGGTGCCAGTTCCAGGCCGCGCCGGTGCGCCTCCCAGCGAAGAGCCTCTGCTCGTTCCGGGTCGACCAGGGGGCGTAGCCGGTAGACGAGGCAGCCGGCCAGGCGCGAGACGAGATCCGGCAGTCGGATGCCGATGGCCGCCGGCGGACCCGCCGCGGCCGCAAGGAGCGATCCGCCCGACTGGCGGCAGCGCTCGAAAAGGTCGAGGATCGTACGCTCCAGTTCGGCGTCGCCGCCGAGGCGCTCGAGATCGTCGAGGCAGATCAGGCCACCGGCATCGACCTCGGCCAGCATATCGCGGCCGATGCCCGGCTCTCGCACCGGCAGGTAGGCGCTGGCGCGTCCGTCCAGGCGAGCGAGCGAGGCGGCGCCCTGCAGCAGGTGCGAGCGGCCGGTACCTTGAGGCCCGTGCAGATAGACGACAAGCGACGAGCGCGCCAGCGCCGTCCGCCGCACCACGGCGAGGACCTCCTCGTTCGGCCCCGGGAAGAAATCGTCGAGATTGCGCCGAGGCGGGACCGGGAACGGCATCACAAGCTGGTCTTTCATCACTCGGTTGCGCCGGGCGGGGTCGGCTCAGCGAGCGCGCCGACTCTCTTCACGAATGCCCCAGTACCACACGTAATGGGCGCCGCTGAGCACGGTCGTGAGCGTGACCGCGGCAATGAGCACGCCCACCAGCGGCATCACCGGCAGCCAGCCGGTGCGCTCCAGCAGCACGGCGATGACGAGGGTGATCTGCAGGAACGTGTTCACCTTGCTCACGATGCTGGGCCGCATCTGCACGCTGCCTTCCAGGTTCTCCAGGATCAGGTAGCCGCCGATGATCATGACGTCGCGAAATCCCACCAGGATCAGCAGCCAGAACGGGATGTCGCCGAGGATCGCCAGCATCACGTAGGCGCTGACGATCAACATCTTGTCTGCGATGGGATCGAGGATGGCGCCGAGGCGGGAAACGAAATCGAAGCGCTTGGCGATCCAGCCGTCGAGCCCGTCGGTGAGGCCGGCGAGGATGAACACGATCAACGCGCCCTCGTAAGCGCGATCCTGCAACAGCAGGATCATCACCGGCGTCGCCGCGATCCGCGCCAGCGTCAGGATATTGGGGATCTGCGATAACACTGCCGGGAAAGGTGAGTCCAGGAGACGGGGTCGGCGCGAACCGCCGGGGTCGGGACTTTGCGCCGTGGGAAAGTTTCACGGCGCACCCTCCCGGCGCATCGATTACAATCGCCCGGCGCGGGCGCGATTACACCACATTTCTCCTGACAGTTCATCAACCGAGCCATGCCAGAAAAACCCCTGCCGCCGATGACCTACAAGGAGGCCGGCGTGGACATCGACGCCGGCGATGCGCTGGTCGAGCGGATCAAGCCGCTGGCCGCCTCGACCTTGCGCGCGGAATGCCTGGGCGGTCTCGGCGGATTCGGCGGCCTGTTCCAGCTGGCGGCCCATCGCTACCGCGAGCCGGTGCTGGTCGCGGGGACCGACGGGGTCGGCACCAAGCTCAAGCTCGCCATAGAGCTCGACCGCCACGACACCATCGGCATCGATCTCGTCGCCATGTGCGTGAACGATATCGTGGTTTGCGGCGCCGAACCGCTGTTCTTTCTCGACTACTTCGCCACCGCCCGGCTCGATCCGGTACACGGCGAATCGGTGGTCCGGGGAATTGCCGAGGGCTGCCGCCAGGCGGGGGCCGCGCTGATCGGCGGCGAGACGGCGGAGATGCCCGGAATGTATGCCGCCGGCGACTACGACCTGGCGGGTTTCGCGGTGGGCGTCGTGGAGAAGGACCGCATCATCGACGGCAGCGCCGTCGGTCCCGGCGACCTGCTCGTCGGCCTCGCCTCGAGCGGGCTCCACTCCAACGGCTTCTCCCTCGTGCGCCGGGTCATCGAACGTTCCGCAACACCCCTGGCCGAGCCGTTCGGCAACGCCACTCTCGGCGAGACGCTGCTCGAGCCCACCCGGATCTACGTGAAAGCAGTCCGCGCGCTGCTCGAAAGCGCTGCCGTCCACGGCATCGCCCACATCACCGGCGGTGGCCTGCCCGGCAACGTGGTGAGGATCCTCGGCGAGGGGTGCCGCGCCGTCATCGACGCCGAAAGCTGGGATCTGCCGCCGCTCTTCCAATGGATCGCCGACAAGGGCAACATTACCGCCGACGAGATGGCCAGGACCTTCAACTGCGGCATCGGCATGGTCGTGGCGGTGCCCCCGGCGCAGCTTGAAACCGCGCTGGCGGTGTTGGATGCCGCCGGCGAGCACGCCTTCGCCATCGGCCGAGTCGAAGCGGGCGAGCGGGGCGTGGAGATCGTTCGTGGCCCCTGAAGCGGGAGCCGCGAAAGATCGACTCGCCGCCGCCGTCCTCATCTCCGGCAACGGCTCCAACCTGCAGGCCATCATCGACCACGTTCGAGCCGCACACCTCCCCTGCGACATCCGGCTCGTCGTCAGCAACGAGCCCGCGGCCTTCGGACTCGAGCGCGCTCGACGGGCGGGCATCCCGGCCGAGGTCCTCGACCACCGCCGGTTCCCGGGACGCGAGGCCTTCGACGAGTCGCTCGCCGCGATTCTCGATCGTCACGGTGTCGAGGTCGTGTTTCTCGCAGGCTTCATGCGCATCCTGACCCGTCCGTTCGTCGAGCGCTACGAGGGACGAATGCTCAACATCCACCCTTCCCTGCTGCCCGACCTCAAGGGACTCGACACTCACCACCGGGCCATCGAGGAGGGCCGCGAGTTCCACGGCGCCTCGGTGCACTTCGTCACGCCGGAACTGGACGACGGTCCGGTCGTCATACGCGGCCGGCTGGAGGTTCGCCCCGACGACACGCCCGAGTCCCTCGAGCAGCGGGTCCATCGGCTCGAGCACCGCATCTATCCGCTGGCGGTGGAGTGGATGGCGACGGGGCGGCTGCGCCTCGACGGCCGAACCGTCGTCCTGGACGATGCCGCGTTGTCGCCGGAGGGATACGAGGTACTCGAAGAGGATTCGTAAGGTGCGCTGCAGCACACGCGCATTCGCGAATCACGCACACGGGGCACGCTGACGCGCACCCCGCCGCAGCTCCACACAACGAGGTTTCGCGGTCAGTCGTCGCCGCCGAATTCGAAGCCGAGCTCGCCGTCGACCACCGTCACCTTCACCGAACCGCCGTGCTCCAGGCGCCCGAACAGCAGTTCGTCGGCGAGAGCGCGCTTGATCTTGTCCTGGATCAGGCGTGCCATGGGCCGCGCGCCCATGGCCGGGTTGTAGCCGTGCTCGGCGAGCCAGCGGCGCGCCTCGGCGTCGATGTCGATCGTCACGTGCCGGTCGAGAAGCTGCTGCTCCAGCTCGAGGATGAACTTGTCGACCACGTGGGATATGGTCTGCGGGTTCAGCGCCTTGAAGTGGATGATCGAGTCGATCCGGTTGCGGAACTCGGGCGTGAACGTCTTCTCGATCGCCTGCGCGGCGTCGCCGGAATGGTCCTGGGTAACGAAACCCATGGTATTGCGCGCGATCTGCTCGGCACCGGCGTTGCTCGTCATGACGATGATGACGTTGCGAAAGTCGGTCTTGCGGCCGTTGTTGTCGGTCAGCGTGCCGTAGTCCATCACCTGCAACAGGATGTTGAACACCTCCGGGTGCGCCTTCTCGATCTCGTCGAGCAGCAGCACGGCGTGCGGGGTGCGGGTGATGGCCTCCGTCAACAGGCCGCCCTGGTCGAACCCGACGTAGCCCGGCGGCGCGCCGATCAGCCGCGACACGGTATGCCGCTCCATGTACTCGGACATGTCGAAGCGCACCAGCTCGATGCCCAGGGTCATTGCCAGCTGGCGCGTGACCTCGGTCTTGCCGACTCCGGTGGGTCCACTGAACAGGAACGACGAGATCGGCCGGTCGGCGTTGCCGAGCCCGGCACGCGACAGCTTGATCGCACTGACCAGGGCATCGATGGCCTCGTCCTGGCCGAACACGACGCGCTTCAGATCCCGGTCGAGATTGCCTAGTGCCTCACGGTCGGACACGGACACGGTCTTGGGCGGTATACGTGCAATCTTCGACACGACGGTCTCGATGTCGCGTACCGAGATCTTCTTCTTGCGCTTCGACGGTGCCGCCAGCCGGTTCAGCGCGCCCGCCTCGTCGATGACGTCGATGGCCTTGTCGGGCAGGAAACGGTCGTTGATGTAGCGCGCGGACAGCTCCGCGGCACTTCTCAGCGACGGGTTGGTGTAGCTGACGTCGTGATGCGCCTCGAAGCGGCTCTTCAGGCCCCGCAATATCTCCACGGTCTCGTCGACGCTCGGCTCGGTGATATCGAGCTTCTGGAAGCGCCGCGACAAGGCGCGGTCCTTCTCGAAAATGGTGCGGTACTCCTGGTATGTGGTCGAGCCGATGCACTTGATGGTGCCCGATGCCAGCAGCGGCTTGAGCAGGTTGGACGCGTCCATTGCCCCGCCCGAGGCGGAACCGGCGCCGATGATGGTGTGAATCTCGTCGATGAACAGGATCGCGCCCTCGGTTTCCTGCAGTTCCTTCAGGACCGCCTTGAGCCGCTGCTCGAAGTCGCCGCGGTACTTGGTGCCCGCAACCAGCAACCCGAGATCAAGGGCGAATATCGTGTTGTGCTCGAGCACTTCGGGCACTTCCTCGTCGACGATCTTCTTGGCCAGCCCCTCGGCGATGGCGGTCTTGCCGACGCCGGCCTCGCCCACCAGCAGCGGGTTGTTCTTGCGCCGTCGGCACAGGATCTGGATGGTGCGCTCGAGTTCGGCCTCGCGCCCGATCAGCGGATCGATGCGCCCGGCCCGCGCCTGCTCGTTGAGATTGACGGCGAAGTTGGCAAGCGGGCTCTCCGCGCCGCCGTCCTCCTCGGTTTCCTGCGCCTCGTGGCCGGGCCCGGGCTGGGCGCGGCCTTCGACCGGGTGCCTGGAGATGCCATGCGAGATGTAGTTGACCACGTCGAGGCGGCTGACGTCCTGCTGCTGAAGGAAGTAGACGGCATGGGACTCGCGCTCGGAAAAGATCGCCACCAGCACGTTGCTGCCCTTGACCTCCTTCTTGCCGGAGCTTTGCACATGCAGTATCGCGCGCTGGATCACCCGCTGGAAGCCGAGCGCCGGCTGCGGGTCGACGTCGCCCTCCGAGTCGGGCAGGTGCGGCACCTGCTCGTTGAGGAACGCTTCGAGCTGCTCCCTCAAGCGCTCGGTCTTGCCGCCGCAGGCACGTATGACGCGCGACGCCGACGGGTTGTCGAGCAGGGAGATCAGCAGGTGTTCAACCGTGATGTATTCGTGACGCGCGTTGCGCGCGTACTGAATCGCCAGGTTCAGGGAAACTTCGAGCTCTCGCGCCAACATCTATTCGGGCTCCATCGTGCACTGCAGCGGATGCTGGTTCTCCTGCGCGTAACCGAGCACCTGCTGCACCTTGGTTTCGGCGATCTCGTACGGGAACACGCCGCATATTCCGCTTCCCTTGTGATGAACCGTCAACATGATCTGCACCGCCTGCTCGCGCGACTTGTGAAAGAAGCGCTCCAGTACGACCACGACGAAATCCATCGGAGTGTAGTCGTCATTGAGCAGGACCACCTTGTACAGCCTCGGTTTCTTGACCTTGGGCTGCGCCTCCTGCAGGGAGGTTCCGCCCGTTTTCTGAATCTCTCTGGAATCGCTCATGGGGACAATCAACTGCCTGCGCGCCACAGGCGACGGGACGAAACACCCGGCGCCTCGCAAACCGGGGACTGCCGGTTCCGATGGCCGGTCAGGGTGTCAAAATAAATCCATTCTCGACAATTCTCAAGCCCCGCGCCGACACGGTCCCGGGTATCTCCACGGCGGAGCCGGGCGCACACGAAAAAGCCGCCCCGGCGGGGCGGCTTTCGCAAGGCCCTGGCCCGCCGCGACGCTCAGCCGTCGGTACCGAACTGCGCCTCCTCGGTGGAGCCCGTCATCGCGGTGACCGAGGAACGCCCGCCCTGGATCACGTTGGTGACGGCATCGAAGTAGCCGGCGCCCACCTCGGCCTGGTGGCTGGAGAAAGTGTAACCTCGTGATTTGGCGGCGAACTCCTTCTCCTGGACCATCTCGACGTAGGCCGTCATGCCGTCGCGCGCGTAGTTGTAGGCGAGATCGAACATGTTGTACCACATGCTGTGGATGCCGGCGAGAGTGATGAACTGGTACTTGTACCCCATGGCGCCGAGTTCGCGCTGAAAGCGGGCGATGGCGGCGTCGTCGAGGTTGCGCTTCCAGTTGAACGAGGGCGAGCAGTTGTAGGCGAGAAGCTGTTCCGGGTGCTCCTTTCGAATCGCCTCGGCGAAAGTGCGGGCCTGGTCGAGGTCGGGGACCGCGGTCTCGCACCACACGAGATCGGCGTAGGGGGCATAGGCAAGGCCGCGGGAGATGGCCTGGTCGATCCCCGCGCGGGTCACCCAGAATCCTTCCGCGGTGCGCTCACCGGTGATGAACGGGCGGTCGCGCTCGTCGACGTCCGAGGTGAGAAGCGACGCCGCGTCGGCGTCCGTGCGGGCAAGCACGATCGTGGGAACGCCCATGACGTCCGCCGCCAGGCGGGCTGCGACGAGCTTCTGGACCGCTTCCTGGGCGGGCACCAGCACCTTGCCGCCCATGTGGCCGCACTTTTTCACCGCGGCGAGCTGATCCTCGAAGTGCACGCCGGCGGCGCCGGCCTCGATCATCGCCTTCATCAGCTCGAAGGCGTTGAGCACGCCGCCGAACCCCGCCTCGGCGTCGGCCACGATCGGCACGAAGTAGTCGACGTCCCCGCTGCCGGAGGCGAACTGGATCTCATCGGCGCGCTTGAAAGCGTTGTTGATCCGCCGCACCATCGCCGGTACCGAGTCGACGGGGTACAGCGACTGGTCGGGATACATGGTCTCGCCGGTGTTGCCATCTGCCGCCACCTGCCAGCCGGACAGGTAGATGGCCTTTATGCCGGCCTTGACCTGCTGTACCGCCTGGCCGCCGGTCAGCGCGCCGAGGCAGTTGATGTAGTCCTCCGTGTTCAGGCGCCGCCAGAGTTTCTCGGCACCCATGCGCGCCAGGGTGTGCTCGACCTTTACCGAGCCCCTCAGCCGAACCACGTCGTCGGCGCTGTACGTGCGCTCGACGTTTTTCCATCGGGGGTTCTCGGCCCATTCGCGTTCGATCTGCCTGGCGGCTTCCTGTCGATTCATCGTGTGTGACCTCTGTCTGTTGATAATCGGGAGCGTGGTGGTCCGCTGCTTGCCGCGGCCTCATGCAAAGCCATGGTTTATGGGCGTATAACTTGTTTAATTTCCTCGGAAAACTGGTGCTGTCACGCTCCCGGTCATGAAATTCTAGTAACCGCCCATTATTTGACAATCCAATTATTTCAATGTTTACTATTGTTTCAGCTTATTCTGAGGCCGAAGACGGATGCCCACAGGCGCGGCGCCCTACTACAAGCAGAACCGACTCAAGCAGTTGCGCGCGTTCTGCACAACAGCCCGCCTCGGCAGCATTTCCAAGGCGGCCGAGAAGCTTTACCTGAGCCAGCCGTCGGTCTCGCTGCAGATCCAGGCGCTGGAACGCGAACTCGATACCGTCCTTTTCGAGCGCCGGGGCCCGAGCATCCGGCTGACGCCGGAGGGGCGGACGCTGCTCGAGATCTCCCAGCCGCTGGTGCAGGGCATCGACTCGCTGAGCGACACCTTTACCGAGCGCAGCGGCAACCTCGAACAGGGCGAACTGAACATCGCGGCCGGCGAATCGACGATCTTGTACATCCTGCCCGCGGCCATCAAGGAGTTCTCCGCGCGCCACCCTGGAATACGCATCAAGCTGCACAATGTCACGGGCCGAGACGGCATGGAGATGCTGCGCTCGGACCAGGCCGATTTCGCCATCGGCTCGATGCTGGAGATTCCCGACGATATCCACTACCACCCGATCTTCCAGTTCAACCCGGTCCTGATCACACCACTGGATCACCCGCTGGCACGACTGGAGAATGTCACCCTGAAGGACATCGGCCCCCACGGGCTGATCCTGCCGCCCCGGCACCTGAGCACGTGGCGCATGGTCGACGTGGTGTTCCACCAGCACAACATCCCCTACACGGTCACCCTGGAAGCCGGCGGCTGGGAGGTGATCAAGAAATACGTCGAGATCGGCCTCGGCATTTCCATCGTCACCGACATCTGCCTGACCGGCGACGAGCGCCTAGCGACAATCCCTCTCGACCGCTACTTCCCGACCCGCAGCTACGGCGCCGTCATCCGCAAGGGCAAGTACCTGAGCATCGCTGCGCGCACGTTCCTGGCGATGATGGATCCCGACTTCGACAAGGCGAAGAACCGCCGCCAGAAGGTGACGGTTTCCTAACACCGGTGGTCCCGGGTTGCGATAGAATCTGCCGGAAAGTTCATCGACCATCGCCCCCCGCCGTGAGATTGTGCACTTCACCCACGTCCCGACTGCTTGCCGCCTGCGCCTTCGCCCTCGCAGGCTGGGCGCAAACGCCGGCACTCGCCGCCACCAGCCACGAATCCATTCCGGTGTGCTACAACTTCGGCTGCAAGGTGCGGGATATCGTGTCCCTCACGCCGCGGGAATGGACCGAGGTGTCCGGATGGTTCCGCATTCCGGCGGCCACGGCCGAGGAGGAACGCCAGCAGATCAAGCAGGCGATCGGCTGGATGGAGGTGGTCGTCGGCAATCACACGCCAACCCACCGCGACAAGGGCCTCGACCTTGAAGAAGGCGCCGAGTTTCCGGGTCAGCTCGACTGCATCGACGAGTCGCTCAACACGACCACATACCTGAAGCTGTTCGAGCACCAGGGGCTGATCAGGCATCACCGGGTGCTCGATCGCGCCTACCGACGCGCCCTGCTCGACCAGCACTGGGCCGGGCAGATCGAGGAACTGGCCACGGGCAGGCGCTTCGCGGTAGATTCATGGTTCCAGGACAACGGCATCCTGCCTTACGTTCAGGAAATGAGCGAGTGGGAAGACATCCCGTTCTTCTTCTCCTCCTACGTCGACAACTCGACGGAATACGACGAATACAACCAGAACTCGAAGCGCTCCCTGTGGCAGTCGATCAGGGATCGACTGACCCGGCGCACGGACGAGACGGTGCGCACGGACTGACACCGCCCGGCGCGGCAAAGTCGGCCGGACGCACCCGCCGACCCGGCTGCGCGGCGCAGGGGCCGCTTCGACCGGGTACCTCGACAGCATGGCACCAGAGAAATCCACGGTGGTGGTCGGAATGTCCGGCGGGGTCGACTCGTCGGTAGCGGCGCACCTGCTCAAGGAAGCCGGCCACGAGGTCACCGGCCTGTTCATGAAGAACTGGGAGGAGGACGACGAAGACGACTACTGTGCCGCCGCCGAAGACCTCGCCATGGCCGAGGCAGTGTGCAAGAAGCTCGGCATCGAGCTTCGAACCATCAATTTCTCCCACGAGTACTGGGAGCGGGTGTTCTCGAACTTCCTGTCCGAGTACGAAGCCGGCCGCACACCCAACCCGGACGTGCTGTGCAACCGCGAAATCAAGTTCAAGGAGTTCCTCGACTTTGCAGATTCCCTCGGCGCCGACCTCATTGCCACGGGCCACTACGTGCGCAAGGACAACCGCGACGGCGAACCGGTGCTCCTCAAGGGCGTGGACCCGGGAAAGGACCAGTCGTACTTTCTCTACGCCCTGACCCGGCGCTCGCTCGCCCGAAGCCTGTTCCCGATCGGCGACCTCACCAAGGACGAGGTCCGGAAGCTGGCCCGGGAACTGGGGCTGCCGAACTACGACCGCCGCGACAGCACCGGCATCTGCTTCATCGGCGAACGCAAGTTCCGCGAGTTCCTCTCCACCTACCTGCCGCCGAAACCCGGCGAGATCCGCGTGCTTGACGACGACGAGGTCATCGGCCGGCACGACGGATTGATGTACTACACCATCGGACAGCGGCAGGGACTCGGCATCGGCGGCTCGGGTGACGCCTGGTACGTCGCCGACAAGGACATGGAGCGCAAGGTGCTCTACGTGGTCCAGGGGCGCGACCATCCGTACCTGCTCAGGAGCCACGTATACGCCAGCCGCGTCACGTGGATCGGCGAACTGCCGCCGCGCCTCCCGTTCCGTTGCTCGGGAAAGATTCGCTACCGCCAGGAAGACCAGCCCTGCACCCTGACGCGGGTCGGAACGAGCACGGCCAAGCTCGAGTTCGACGACCCGCAATGGGCGGTCACCCCGGGACAGTCCATCGTCCTCTACGACGGCGACGTGTGCCTTGGCGGCGGCATCATCGAAACTGCCTTCAACCCGGAAGAATAATGCCCCACTCCAATCACTTGCCCGAGATGATGGGCACCGCCACGATCACACCCGAAGGCCGCTTCGAGGCCGGTTCGTACCAGTCCTTCACCCTGACCTATACGGCCGGCTACTTCGGGATCGACGACACGGGGTCGATCAAGATCGTGCACCGCTTCGCGAGCGACATGGGTCGGCCGCAGTTCGACGACCCGAAGGCGCCGAACTACGTGACAGTCGAGGCAAGCAACGGCGCCGTGCTGTACCTCGAGTACGACATGAAACGGAACATCCGACCCTGGGACAAGACGCTTTACATCAAGGTGGTACGGGGATTCCTGCGGGAAGGAGACAGAATCGTGGTGCGCTTCGGCGATCCGCGCCAGGGCAGCCCCGGCATGCGCCTTCAGACCTTCTGCGAGGAAACCTTCGAGTTCCGCGTGCTGGTCGACGCCATCGCAACGTACGACTACGTCGAACTGCCCGTGCAGCCAGAGATCGCCATCGTGTCGGGAAAACCGGTCCTGTGGAAGGCTATCGTGCCGACGTCGCGCTCGACGGGCGAGCGGTTCCGGCTGTGCCTGAAGGGCGAAGACCGATGGGGTAACCCGAGCGACCTGTGTGACGGCACGTTCTCGCTCAAGGCGAACATACCCGTCGACGGATTGCCGGCGACAGTGACCTTCGAACCCGGACAGTTCTCCGTCGTCGTCGACGATCTTGCCGTCCATGAACCGGGCGACGTGCTGATCGATCTCGTGGACGGGGACGGGCGGGTCGCGGCCCGATCGAACCCGCTGAGGATCGAGCGATCCCTCGAGCTTCGACCGTACTGGGCGGACCTTCACGGTCAGTCCGAGGAGACCATCGGCACCAACTCGGCGCGCGACTTTCACCTCTTCGCCCGCGACAAGGCGTTTCTCGACGCGGTTGCTCACCAGGGAAATGACTTCCAGGTCACCAGCGAATTCTGGCGTCATCTGAACGATCTTGCGAGGGAGTACAACGAAGATGGGCGCTTCGTCGTATTCCCCGGCTACGAGTGGTCAGGCAACACGGGCCTGGGAGGCGATCGCAACGTGCTCTACCGCCACGAGGACCGGCAGATTCACCGCTCTTCCCATGCGCTGGTGCACGACCTGTCCGACATTGATACCGATGCACACTCCGCGCAGGCCCTGTTCGAAGCGCTCAAGGACGAGGACTGCGTGGTATTCGCCCACATCGGCGGCCGCTACGCCGACATCCGGATCGCGCACGACATACGCCTCGAGCGCTCCGTGGAAGTACATTCGGCCTGGGGCACCTTCGAATGGCTGCTCGAGGATGCATTCGAGCACGGCTACCGGGTCGGCATCGTCTCCAACTCGGACGGGCACAAGGGCCGGCCCGGCGCGAGCCACCCGGGGGCGACCAAGTTCGGCGCCTACGGCGGCCTGACCTGCATGCTGGCCCCGGCGCTGAGCCGCGACGGGCTGCTCGAAGCACTGCGCCGCCGGCATCACTACGGCACCACCGGCTGCCGCATGATCATGGATACGCGCGTCACCTTCGACCGGCCGGCCGAGTCGTTCGACGACGATCCGCTGCTCGGCCCGACGGCGAGCCGGACCGTCGGCGAGGCCATGATGGGAGACATCGTTCGCACGGCCGACCGCGAGGTGACCTTCCGGATCGACGTCCACGCATCCTCGCCCATCGAGCGACTTGAGATTCGCAACGGACTGGAAACCGTCGAAACCTGGCGGCCTTTCTCGCGCGACGAACTCGGCCGGCGCATTCGCGTGATCTGGGAAGGATCGGAGTACCGGGGCCGCGGCCGCGAAACCGTGTGGGACGGCAGCGCCACCCTGGAAAACAACGCCTTCGACCGCGTGACGCCGATCAACCGCTACAACCTGGACAAGCGATTCGAGACGACTTCACCGCGAACCCTCGAGTGGCAGGCGCTGACGACGGGCGGATTCGGCGGCTTCGACGCGTGGCTGGCCGATGCCGGTGCCGGCACGCTCACCATCGACACCGCGCTTGTGAAAACCACGATCGCGATCGACGATATCGGCTATGACGACCTCGTGTTCGACGCCGGCGGAATCGGCCGGCGGATCCGCGTGTTCCGAATGCCCGATGACAATGCCGCCAGCGTCGCGAGGATGGAGCGACGCATCGCGCTGCGAAACGATCGCGACAACGCATTGTACGTCTGCCTGACCCAGGAAGACGGACACCTGGCCTGGTCGAGCCCGATCTATCTTTTTCGCTGACGTTGCCGGGAATCGACCCTCGGCGGGAACCGGCGCGGACGGCGCCGTCGGCGTGAATGGCCCCTAACGCGTAAACAAACGCCGAGCGATTCGGCGAACCGTGACGCCGAAGCGGCGCCCGGCGCGGTCGAGCGCGCCCTTGCCGCCGCCATGCTCGGCCGCCGTCGGGTCGACCACCAGTTCGGGACAAACGGTGCGCTTCTGCTTTTCGATCGCCGAGATGTCCACCGCACACATCTTGGCGAACAGCCAGGCGGACCAGGGCTTCATTCGGGAACCGCGCGTGTAACTTGCCACGAAATCGACCACCGCCGGCATCCCCTGCCCGGTGATCAACGTGTTGTCGGGACTTCGCAGGTCGCAGTGAGCCACGCCGCGTGCATGCATGTCGTCGACGAGACGCTGCATGGCGTCGAAAAAGCGACGCCACTCCTCGACCGGGAGGCTCCGTCCGCGGTACGGCTCGCCGTCGAGCAGCGACATGGCGAACGCGCGCCGGTCGAAAACGCGCAACAGTCGCGGCACGCCTTCGAGCCCGTGAAGCCGGCGCAGGGCATCGGCCTCGCGGCGCGACAGCAGCGGGCCGAGCAGGCGGCCGAACCAGCGGTCGCAGCCCAAGTGGTCCTTGACGACGCACTCGGCCCCGTCCATCGACACGACCGCGACGTCGGGCCGCGAACCGCCGCCGACGCGCAGCACTTCGATGACGCGCGCGTCGCCTCCGAAGGCGCGTAGCCGTCCCTCGATACGCTCGCGGGCGCGGGTGCGCTGCTGTTCGGTTGGCCTGGGCTTGGGCATGAAACGGTATGACCGTGCTTTTCGGCACAATCATAACCGACTGCGCCGCCGTCGGCCCGTGAGCCCGGTGTGGCGATTCCAACGGCATTGCCGCGTGCTATAGTTCACCGCCACACGGGATTCGGCGCGGCGTTCGCGGATGTCCTCGAGCGGCGCGCAGCTCATCGTTCGACCACCAGCTCCCGGGGAGGGACAACAACATGAAATCGATAGCAGCCGCCCTTGTACTGGCGCTCGTGGCTGCCGGCCAGCCCGCGTTCGCCAACAAGCCCACGATCGCCGTGGCGGAATTCAGCAACCGGGCCACCGGAGTCTACTGGTGGAGCGGCGGCGTAGGCGACGAACTGGCCGGCATGGTCAGCAACGAACTGTCGAACACCGGCTCCTTCCGGGTGGTGGAACGCGCCAACCTCGGCGCCGTGCTGACCGAGCAGGACCTGGCGGCGGCGGGCAGGATCAACCCGTCGACCAGCGCGAAGATCGGCCAGATGACCGGGGCTCAGTACCTGGTCATGGGCACGGTCACCGCCTTCGAGAGCAACGTGCAGAGCACCGGCGGCGGCATCAGCATCGGTGGCATAAGCATCGGCGGCAAGAAGGAGGACGCGTACCTGGCCATCGACCTGCGCGTGGTCGATACCACCACCGGCGAGATCGCGCACTCGCGCACCGTCGAGGGGCGCACCAGCGGCACCGGGTTCGACCTCGGCGTCTTTCGCAGCGGTTTCGGCGGGCGACTGTCGAACGAGTCGAAGACCCCGGCCGGCAAGGCGATCCGCGCCGCCATCATCGAGATCACCGACTATCTCGAATGCGTGATGATCACCGGCGGATCGTGCGAGGGCGAGTTCCAGGCCAAGGAACAGAAGCGCCGCTCGGGCCTTAAGAACATGCTCAAGCTCGACTGACGACCATTATCGACTTCAATCGGTACTTCGCCGGGAGAAGTCGATGACGCGCACCAGCGGCGCGAGATCGATCTCCTCGAACACCGCCGCCGGGTCCGCGGCCAGGATCATCCGCACCGCTTCCGCGACGTCGTCGGCGCGCAGGTGCTGCGCGGGCTCGGCGCCGGGGCGAAAGTCGAGCCCGTCGTAGAAGGCAGTGTCGGTCATGCCCGGGTTCACCAGGCTGACCCGCACGCCGCGCGACGCGCACTCGATACGCAGCGCCTTGACGTAGCCCCGCAATCCGAACTTCGAGGCGCAGTAGGCGGTGCCGCGCGGCCCGGCCTGCCTCGAGGCCTCGGAGCCGATGAAAACGAGGTCGCCGCGACGGCGCGACTTGAATCCCGGCACGAAGGCGCGGCTGATGATCATCGGGGCGAGCAGGTTGAGGTCGAGCATGCGCCGGATCTGGGCCACGGACAGGGACTCGACCGGTGCGAAGGCCCCGGCACCCGCCGCAAGGACGACGGCGTCGGCGTCCTTCTCCTCGGCGGCGAGCCGGCGTGCGAAGTCGTCCAGTTCACCGGCGCCCGACAAGTCGAAGCTGACCGCGCGCGACAACACCGCCGTCGCCTCGGTACTGAAGTCCCGCGCCACCCCGGTAACGGTGTAGCCGTCTGCGGCGAGCAGGCGGCAGATCGCAAGCCCGATGCCGGAACTGGCGCCGGTCACCACGATTCTCCCCTTCTGCCTCACGCGCGCCCCTCCTCGATGAAGAACAAGGCCGATTCGGGCACCCTGCCGCGCAGCTGCCGGCGGGCGCCCGCGAGCAGTTCACCTTCGCGTGCCATCGTCACCATGCCGGAATTCTCCGCCAGGTTGCGGACGAACAGCGCCTCGCGAGGATAAAGCCGCCGCATGCGGCGATGAAAGTCGCGTGGCAGCCGGAAGGCGCCGACGCACACCGAATGCAACGCTCGCGGATCCACGCGGGAGAAGATCCGCTCGAGCAGGGCGGCAAACTCGTCTTCGAATCCGTCATGGTCGATCAGCGGATCGAACCTCAACCCCACCGGCCAACCGCGCGCCTGCAGGGCGGCCATGGCCTCGACGCGGCGCGCTTCGGCCGGAACGCGGTGCTCGAAGACGCCGGCCGCGGCGGTGGTGAAGCTGAAGGCGACCACGACGTTGGCGAGCGGCTCGCGAGCGAGCAGCGAGCGGACCTGGGTGCTCTTGGTACGCAGTTCCAGGCGGGCGCGGGAGAGCGGCTCGAAGACCGGCAGGAAGGTCCGCACGAAACCGGTGAGGGGCTCCATCGCGAGGCTGTCGCAGTCGTAGCCCGAGAAAAACCACGCCGGCTCCCCGCTGTCAGTTGCGGTCTCGCTCCGAATGGCGTCGGCGAAGTCCTCGTAATTGACGTACAGCACATGAGCTGCCGAGCGGTACATGCCCTGCAGGAAGCAGTAGCGGCAGTCGTACAGGCAGTTCAGCATGTGCGAGAAGTAGAAGTTTCGGGACCCTCCGAGTCCGTAGCCTTCGGGCACCGGCAGAACCGTACGGCCATGCTTCACCGCCAGGACCAGGGCCGGCCGGTTTTTCTGCAGGCGGAAATTCTGGTTCGCGCGGTTGAACAGTGCGCCGTGACGCTCGATCTCGATGACCCGGGCCTTCGGGTGACGGCGAATGACCTGTGCGGCGAGCGGATAGCCGAGGGCCTCGCGCTCGACGTAGATCACGTCGATCACGATCGACCTTCCCCGTGGATTCTCGCGTGCAGCCGATCGAGGACCTCGCCGGCACTTCGGCAGGCGCGGAACTCGGCCGCGGACGGCCAGTGTTCTGCGGCGAGCGCTCGGCAGTCGCCGGCGAGCCGGCGCAGGCGGCGCTCGTTGCTGGCGCTGAAGCGCCAGCGTTCGAGGTAGTCCGTCAGATCCTCCGGCGATTCGTCCAGTGACACCTCGCGCGCCGCCTCGAGCAGCGGTTCCACGAGGCCTGAAACGATCGCGGGCATCGCGTCGGCGACCAGCCGCGACACGGTCTCGCGGTCGAGGTCGCCGGTGTCCTGCGCGCGGTTGTCCGAGACCACCTTGACGGCATGCACGAGTTCCAGGTAGCTGAAGCGGCTGGCTGCGTGGTAGAACCCGTAGCCTTCCATGTCGTAGAGCGCGTCCTCGGCAAAGTCGCGCTCCACGTCATCCACCGTGACGCACGGGGCGCGCGCGAGCGAGGTCGCGATCGGCAGCGAGGGATGGTAGACACCCGCCGCGCCGGCGCAGCGATCGACGAGGGCGACCGCCCCGCGCGCGAGCCGCGGGTGGCCGGCAATACCGGCATTGATCCAGACCGTGCTGCGGGACGCGCCCGCATGCGCGGCCAGGTAACCGCATGCGGCGGCCGCGGCATGCTGGCCGATGCCGCTGACCACCAGGGCGACGTCGTCCGACTGCCAGGTGCGAAAGGGACCCGGCGAGTTCGCGCGAAGACGATAGTAGTCGAGCCACGGCCGCGCCTCGGCCGGCAGGGCGCACACCAGGCACAGGCGCATCATGTCCTGCCCGCCAGGTTTGCCAGTTCGGCGCCGGCGATGCTTTGCCGCTGCCGCCATCGCCGCGCATCCGGGCCGCGGCCACGCTTCGCCGCGCCGCAGGCGAGGATGTCGAGTTTCACGACGAGGGTTTCGAGCACCGCGAAACGCTGTGCGGGCGACAGCGGCGCCGAGTCCAGAAGGCGTTCCAGGGCGGCGACCCGGAACCGGTCCATGCCCCAGTGACGCCGGGACAACTGGTCCCGATGGCCGCCGTACTTGACGATTATCGGCTCCTCGACGAATGCCATCGGCCAGCGGCAGCAGATGCGCAGCCACAGGTCGTAGTCCTCGCAGGCGGGCAGGCTCTCGTCGAAGCCGCCAAGCTCGATCAGGACGTCCCGGCGCACCATCGCCGCCGACGGCGATATCACGCACAGCGGCAGACAGTCATCGAAAATCCAGCCGCCGCGCTTCCTGTGCCGGCGCCCCTGGTTGACCCGAACGCCGTTGCGGATCCAGATCTCCTCGCCGTGCACCAGCGGCACCTCGTGCGAACGCGACAGGCATTCGACCTGGCGCTGGAGCTTGTCGGGCAGCCACTCGTCGTCGGAGTCGAGGAAGGCGATCCACTCGCCCGACGCGTGGTCGATGCCGCGGTTGCGCGCGTGGCTCACGCCACGAGTGGCGTCGGTGCCCAGCACCGTGACCGCGGGGAATTCCTCGCGCACGGCATCGGCCGTGCCGTCGCTGGAACCGTCGTCGACCACGATGATCTCGAGCGGCGGCAGCAATTGACCGAGGACGGAGCGCAGCGCCCTGCCGACCAGGGCGCGTCGATCGTGAACCGGGATGACGACCGAGATTCGCAACCCGCGCCCGCGACCGGTGCGGTCAGAGGAGGTCCTTGACCGCCTCGCGTTCCTCGCGCAACTCCTGCTCCGTCGCCGCCATCTTGCGGCGGCTGAACTCGCTGACCGCGAGGTCCTGAACGATCTCCCAGCCACCGTCGCGGCACACGACCGGGTACGAGTAGATCACCCCCGGCTCGATGCCGTAGCTGCCGTCGCTCGGCACCGCCATGGAGACCCAGTCGTTCTCCGGCGAGCCGAGCGCCCAGGTGCGCACATGGTCGATGGCGGCGGACGCGGCCGAGGCCGCGCTTGACGCACCGCGCGCCTTGATGATGGCGGCACCGCGCTGCTGTACCACGGGGATGAACTCGTTCTCCATCCAGTCCCGCTCGACGAGGTCGACGGCCGGTCTGCCGTCCACAATGGCATGGTGCAGGTCCGGGTACTGGGTGGCCGAGTGGTTGCCCCAGATGATCATCTTCGACACCGCCGTGGGATGTGCGCCGACGCGCGCGGCGAGCTGGCTGACGGCGCGGTTGTGGTCGAGCCGCGTCATCGCGGTGATCCGCGCGGGATCGATGTCGGGGGCGTTGGCGGCGGTGATCAGGGCGTTGGTATTGGCCGGATTGCCGACCACAAGGACCTTGACGCCGTCGGCCGCTACCTTGTTGAGGGCCTTGCCCTGCACGGAGAAGATCTGGGCATTGGCGGTGAGCAGGTCCTTGCGCTCCATGCCCGGACCGCGCGGCCGCGCACCGACGAGCATGGCGTAGTCGGCGTTCCTGAACGCGGTATCGGCGTTGTCGCTGGTTTCGATGCCGGCCAGCAGCGGGAACGCACAGTCGTCGAGTTCCATCACCACGCCTTCGAGCGCGGCCATGGCGGGGGGGATCTCCAGGAGCTGCAGGATGACCGGCTGGTCGTCTCCGAGCATGGCGCCGGAAGCGATCCGGAACAACATGGAGTAGCTGATCTGACCGGCGGCGCCCGTCACCGCGACCCGAACAGGCTTGTTCATCGAGTAAGCTCCTTGTATTTTTGAGTGCTGATGGCATGCCGCGAGTGCGCGGCAGCGTCGTTGTGCGACGCAGCATTCTACCCCGAACGAGGCATTATGCAACCTGCACCGACCGACCGAAGACCGCGCCCCGGGCGAGCGCGAACCCTTGCCGGACGGGCTTTGCGGCTGATCATGCCGACATGGTTCACGGTGCTGGCCGTATCGGCCGCGCCCGCGGCAGGCGCCCAGTTCGCATTGACCATCCTGCACATTAATGATCTTCACAGTCGCCTGCAACCGGTCAATGCGTTCAACGCCGCCTGCCCGCCGAGCGCGGACGAGGCGGGCGAATGCTTCGGCGGCATCGCTCGCGTGAAGACGCTCATCGACGAACGCCGTGCCGCCCTCGAGGCTGCCGGCGAGGCGGTGCTGGTACTCGATGCCGGGGACCAGTTCCAGGGATCGCTGTTCTACAGGACCTACCGCGGTGAGGCGGCAGCCGAGTTCATGAACTCGGTCGGCTTCGACGCCATGGCGCTCGGCAACCACGAGTTCGACGACGGTCCGAGTGTTTTGGCTCGGTTCGTGGAGAAACTCGAATTTCCCGTGCTTGGCGCCAACGTCGACGTTACGGCGTCGCCGGACCTGGCCGGCCGCATCGCCCCGTTCGCGGTGATCGAACGGGGGGGCGGGCGCATCGGCGTCATCGGCGCGCTGACCGAAGACACGAAGGTCATCTCCTCGCCCGGCGCCGACGTGCAATTCCAGCCGGTCGCGGCCGCACTCGAGCGTGCCGTGGCCGAACTCGAGGAGCTGGGAATCGACAAGATCATCGCCCTGACCCATATCGGCCACCACGCGGATCGCCACATCGCCCGCACCGTGCCCGGGATCGATGCTGTCGTCGGCGGGCACTCCCACAGTCTGCTCGCGGATGAGCCCGGCAGCGAGGGCCCTTATCCGGCCAATGAGTCCGGCCCCGCGGGCTCGCCGGTCCCCATCGTCCAGGCCCACGCCTACGGACGCCGGGTCGGGGAGTTGCGCCTCGGCTTCGACGCTGCGGGCACTGTCATTGAATTCGGCGGTACGTCGCACCGGCTCGACGCGTCCGTGGTTGCCCACGCCGCGACGGCGACTCGGGTCGCGGAGCTGGCGGTTCCGTTCGAGGCGATGATGCGCGAAGTCGTCGCCCGGGTGTCGACACCCGTCGACGCGGGCGGCTGCCGCCGCGGCGAATGCGAGATGGGCAACCTCGTCGCCGATGCCATGCTCGAGCGGGTCCGCTCCCAGGGCGTGCAACTCGCGTTGATCAACGGAGGCGGCCTTCGTGCCTCGCTCGACGCCGGCGAAGTCACCGCTGCCGAGATCGCCACGGTGCTGCCGTTCGAGAACACCCTGGCGACGTTTTCCATTTCCGGTACCGGCCTGCTCGCCGCGCTGGAGAACGGCGTGAGCCGGGTCGAGGAGCACGCCGGGCGGTTTCCTCAAGTCGCCGGAATGAGGTTCTCCTTCGACCCGTCGGCGCCGCCCGGACACCGCGTCCGCGACGTGTCCGTAGTGACCGGGAACGGCTTCGAACCCCTCGACCCCGAACGCGACTACCTTGCCGTCAGCCACGACTACCTGCGTCGCGGCGGCGACGACTACGCCGTCCTTCGTGACGGCGCCACCAATGCCTACGATTTCGGTCCGGCGCTGGAATCGGTGGTGACCGACTACCTCGCCGCCCGACCCGACTACCGTGCCCGAATAGAAGGCCGGATCATCGTGTCGAGTCCCGGCAGTTGACGACCGTCGCGGCAAAGCACTGGCGCAATGAGCGTTCGGGTTCGGCTAAAATCCACTGACGAGAGAACGGGCAGCGCCGACGCGGCGTCGTCCGCACGTTCCACATTCGGCAAGGACGAGACTGGCCAGTGATTTCACGGCGTACCGCGTTGGGCCTGATCGGCCTGCTTGCTGTCGGCGCATGCCCGGCGGCCGACTCCCAGCTGACGGCGATCACCGGCATCCGCGGCGAGCTTCGCGTCGGCGTGGTCGACAACGCGATCCCCTTCTCCTACGTTCCCCCCGGAGAACGGGACCTGGCCGGCCACCAGGTCGATCTCGCCCGCCAACTGGCCGCGGACATGGGGGTGAGGCTGCAGCTGATCCCCGACTCGATGGACCGGTTGGTGCGCCGACTCGGGGAGCGCGACGTCGACATCATCATGGCGGCAACACCAGTGAACCCCGCCATGGCCAAGACAGCGGCGTTCACGCGCCCCTGGGGTTACACCGGCGTTCTGCCGGTCACGTTGCGAGCCAGTGCCTCCCATTACGCATCCTGGCCGGACTTTCGCGGCAAGGGCCTGAACGTCGGTTTCCGCCGCGAGCCGCCCACGGGACAATTTCTCTCGCGCCTGCTGCCCAACGCCAAGCCGCGCGTCATCGACTCCACCCCGGCGGCCATCGCTGCACTGGTGGACGGCTCGATCGACGTGTTCTTCACCAACTCCATCGAAGCATCGGTGATGGCCCGCGGCGACAACCGGGTTGCCGTCCCCGATTTGCCGCAGCCGGCATCGAAGCATCCGCTGGCCTGCCTGGTACACATCGAGGACGCCATCTGGCTGCACTACGTCAACACGTGGCTGGACCTGAAGCGCGAAACCGGGCTGCTGGACGCACTTCACCGCAAATGGGGGCTGCGCGGCCAGTAGGCAGCGAGGGTCAACGCGAATCGCGCCCGGGATCGACGCTCCACGCCAGAACGCGAAAAGCCCCGACCTTTCGGCCGGGGCTTTCCAGATTTAATGCCTGGCAGTGTCCTACTTTCACATGGGGAGGCCCCACACTATCATCGGCGCTGAGCGTCTTCACTGCTGAGTTCGGAATGGGATCAGGTGGTTCCCGCTCGCTATGGCCGCCAGGCAAGCCTTGATGCAATCGGCGCATCGCCGAAAGCAAATTCGGTAGCAGCAAAGGGCTGGTATTGCCTGCAATCTTCCCGAGAATGTCGCCGCATGCGGCAGACAATTCATTTGGGTGTTATATGATCAAGCCTCACGGTCAATTAGTACGGGTTAGCTTCATACATTACTGCACTTCCACATCCCGCCTATCAACGTCGTAGTCTTCGACGAACCTTCAGGGACCTCGCGGGTCCAGGGAGATCTTATCTTGAGGGAGGCTTCCCGCTTAGATGCCTTCAGCGGTTATCCTGTCCGTACATAGCTACCCTGCAATGCCACTGGCGTGACAACAGGAACACCAGAGGTACGTCCACTCCGGTCCTCTCGTACTAGGAGCAGCTCCTCTCAAATCTCCAGCGCCCACACCAGATAGGGACCAAACTGTCTCACGACGTTCTAAACCCAGCTCGCGTACCACTTTAAATGGCGAACA